>JAKBCI010000160.1 GCA_021807965.1 Actinomycetes bacterium | reverse complement strand
GCCCGTGGCCATCTGGTACGCCGGCGAGGACCTGATGGTGCCGGCGAGCCACGGCCGCTGGCTAGCCGAACACGTCGCGACGGCGTCGCCCACCTTCTATCCCGCCGACGGGCACGTCTCGCTCGTTACCGAGCACGTGCGCGAGCTGGCCGCGGCGATCGCCGACGCCGCGAAGGGTTGACGACCGTGCGAATCGGCAACCTCTACGGGCCCGACGCGACGTTCCTCGGCGTGCCGAGCGCCGATCCCGACGACCCTCGCACCTGGCGCGACGCGCGCGCGGCGGTGATCGGGGCTCCCTTCGACGGAGGAACCTCGCACCGCTCGGGCTGCCGCTTCGGCCCCCAGGCGATCCGCGTGACCGATTACCTGCCCCACGACGGGTCTCGGCCGAGCCTCGCGCTCGGCGTCGATCCGCTCGTGGAGTTGGGCGTCGTCGACCTCGGCGACGTGGAGATGCCCTCGGGTGAGACCGAGACGTCGCTCGCTCGACTCGAAGAACGCGTCGCCATGGTCGCCGCCGCGGGCGTCGTGCCGGTCGTGCTCGGGGGCGACCACACGATCGCCCTGCCCGACGTCACCGGCGTCGCGCGCCACGTCGGCTGGGGACGGGTGTCGGTGATCCACTTCGACGCGCACGCCGACACCGGCGACACCCAGATGGGTTCGCTCTACGGGCACGGCACGCCGATGCGACGCCTCATCGAATCAGGCGCCTGCCGCGGCGACCGGTTCATCCAGATCGGCCTGCGGGGCTACTGGCCCGAGCCCGAGACGCTCGAGTGGATGGCTCGTCAGGGGATGCGGTCCTTCGAGATGACCGAGATCGTCGCGCGCGGCCTCGACGAGGTGTTGGATGACGCGCTCGAGCTGGCGCGCGACGACTGCGACGCCATCTTCTTGTCGGTCGACGTCGACGTGGTCGATCCCGGCTCGGCGCCGGGCACGGGGACCCCCGAACCCGGCGGACTCTCCAGTCGACAGCTGCTCGACGCGGTGCGGCGAATCGCGATGACCGGACTGCTCGGTGGCCTCGACGTCGTCGAGGTGTCGCCCCCGTACGACCACGCGGAGATCACGGCCTACCTCGGCAACCGGGTCGTCCTCGAGGCCCTCGGCGGCGTGGCGTGGGCGGCGGCGCGTGAGCGGGGCGTAGTTCGCGATCCGCGACGTCCCCTACTCGAGGGTCGCTAGTCAGTCGCGCATCGACTCGAGGATCCGGCGTACGAGGTCGTCGTCGGTGCCGGGGTGCAAGAAGGCGAAGCGCGCCACGGTTTCGCCCTCCCACTTGGTGGGCGTGACGAAGGCGATCTGGTCGCGCAGCAACTGGTGGCTCCACTCGTTGTACTGCTCGTCGCGCCACCCGCGCCGGCGAAAGAGCACGATCGAGAGGCTGCTTGGGCGAACCATCTCGACGTAGTCGAGCTGCTCGATCATGGCCTGGGCCCGGCGCGCGAGGTCGATCGACGCTTGAATAGCCGACTCGTAGGCGTCGGTGCCGTAGGTCACCAGCGAGTACCAGAACGGCAGGCCGCGCGCGCGACGCGAGAGGTGGATGGCGAAGTCCGAGGGATTCCACTCGTAGTGCTCGTCGTCGGCGCTGTGCAAGATGTCGAGGTAGCTCGCCTGTTGGGCGAGTACCCGTCGGGCGACGGTCGGGTTGCGGTAGATCAGCGCCGCGCAGTCGAGCGGGGCGAAGAGCCACTTGTGCGGATCAACGACGAAGCTGTCGGCGTGGCGCAGCCCGGCGAAGGCCGTTCGTTCGCTGCGCGACAGCATGGCCGCGCCGCCGTAGGCGCCGTCCACGTGAAACCAGAGGTCGTGCTCGCGGGCGTAGGTGCCCAGGCCCTCGAGGTCGTCGACGATGCCGGCGTTGGTCGTGCCGGCCGTCGCGACGACGCCGATCACCGTTTCGGGGTGCGGGTCGTGCGCCAGCGCGGCGCGCAGCGCGTCACCGGTGAAGCGGTGATCGATGGTCTCGACGAGCAGCGCGTCGACGCCAATTACGTGGAGGGCCTTGCCGACGCTCGAGTGGGCGTCGGCCGAGATCGCGAAGCGAACGGCGCGCGGGTCTACGTCGGGGCGACGCGTACGGCCCACGTCTCGTGCGACGGTGAGGCCGGCGAGGTTGCCCATGGAGCCGCCCGACACGAAGGCGCCCCCGGAACCCTCAGGCAGTCCAGCGCGCCCGGCGAGGAACTCGAGCGCCTGGTTCTCGGCGACGACGACGCCGGCCGACTCGAGCCAGCTGGTGCCGTTCAGCCCGGAGCAGGCAACGACCATGTCGAAGAGCAGTGAGTTCTTCGTCGGCGCGTTGGGAATGAAGGCGAGGAAGTTCGGGGCGTCGATCGAAACGACCGCCGGCGCGAGCGAGTGCTTGAAGAAGTCGAGAACCTCCTCGGCCGGGCGGCCCTCGGGCCTGATCAGCGTCGCCAGCCGATCAAAGGGGAGCGGCGCGAGACCGCCGTAATCGAGCGGGACGGGATCCATTTCGAGCCGTTCGCGGCAGTAGTCGAAGATCGCCTGCGTCGTCGCGGCGTCGTATTCAAACATCGGATGTCCCATGCTCGTAACCTTTCTCGGGGCCCTCGCCATCGTAGACACCCGGCGCCGCCGTCACCGTCGACTGACCACGTGGTCGATCGCTACCATGGGGCATGACGTTGGCGACCGTGGGCTACCTCGGGCCCGAAGGATCCTTTTCGCACGAGGCCGTGACCACGCTCGGCGACGTAGTGGCGGTGGCGGTCGCGACCATCGGCGACCTGCTGGCCGACGTGGCGGCCGGTCGGCTCGACCTGGCCCTCGTTCCGCTCGAGAACGCGATCGAGGGAACGGTTTCAGCGACGATCGACGGACTTGTCTTTGACCACGACCTCTACATCGAGCGCGAGGTTGTGCGACCTATCCACCTCCACCTCTTGGCCCGCGCGGGCGTATCATTGGACGAGGTTCGCCGCGTGCACAGCTACGTGCACGCGCTGGCGCAGTGCCGCAATCTGCTCGCCACCATGGCGGACGTCGAGGTCGTTGAGACGACCTCGACGTCCCAGGCGGCTCGGCTCGTCGCCGAATCGGCCGAGCCGTGGGCGGCCATCGGTTCGGCGATGGCCGGTCAGCTCTTTGGGCTCACCTCGCTCGCCAACGACGTCGAAGACCACCGTGACAACGAGACGCGATTCGTGCTGATTGGCCGCGACGTGATCGCGGCGCCGACGGGCCACGATCGCACCACGATCGTGTGCTTCCAGGACGCCGACCGGCCCGGTTCGCTCTACGCGATCCTGGGTCGCTTCGCGGCGCGCGACATCAACCTCACGAAGCTCGAAAGTCGACCCACCAAGCGTGGTCTTGGCGACTACTGCTTCGTCATCGAGTTCGAAGGGCACGTCGGCGATGACGTGGTGGCGGACTGTCTCGCCGACCTGCAGGCCCACCTAGCTCGGGTGAAGTTCCTCGGCTCCTACCCGGTCACGGGCGAAGCCGCGTCGACCCGGCGCGCTGAGGTCGACGTCGCTCGACGGGCGGCCGCGGCGTGGATTGCGGCGCTGCGCGCGCGTGTGCGTTCGGCCTCGACCTAGCTGACGGGGGGTTCGTTCGAGCCCTCGAGGTCGAAATGCGGCAGCCGGGCGTCGACCCACGACGGTCTGGGTGCTGCATTGGACACGCGGACCTACTCGCTCGACGTAAAAGTTTACACTATGTAAATATTGTAACTCGGAGCGACGCGCAAGGATGGGGCGGTGGCCAGCGAGCTGACACCGAGCAAGCGGCACTATCTGCGCGCGGACGAACGTCGCCGGGCGATACTCGACGTGGCCGGTGACCTCGTGGCCGAGCGCGGGCTGTCGCACCTCAGCATGGCGGGCATCGCCACCCAGGCCGGCGTGAGCCGCCAACTTCTCTATCGCTACTTCTCAGGGATCGACGACCTCGTGCTCGCCATGGTGACGCATCGATTTGCGGCGATGATTGCCAACTATGACGCCCTCACCTCAAAGCGCCCGCCCAATCGTGATGGTGTGGCGAAAAACCAGATCGATCTCGCGCTGCGGCTGGCGCCGTCGGATCAGCGGCTGCTGCGCAACGTCTTCGGCGACGTTGCGCAGCTCGCTCCCGAAATCGGCCGAGCCGTCGTCACGATACGTCAACGCTTAGTGGACCGGTGGGTGACGCTCATCGACGATGACCCGGCGCGTCGCTCGGTGCTGAGCGCCGCGGTCTGGGCCGTCTTCTACGCGCTCTTTGGCATCTGGGACTACCTCGCCCTCGGCGTCATCACCGACGACGAAGCGCGGATCATCGCCGACCGATTGGCGTCGAGCATCATCGATCTCGCGCCGAGCTCGTAACCGCGCGACGCGGGACACGTCCACGTGGCGGAGGGAGTGGGATTCGAACCCACGGTGGGCAAGCCCACGCCGGTTTTCAAGACCGGTACATTCGTCCGCTCTGTCATCCCTCCGCAGATGACTCTACCGGGAGGCGGTCTCGGCCTTCTTGCGCAGTCGGGCCCGCTGGGAGTGATCGAGAACGACCTTGCGCAAGCGGACCGACTTCGGGGTCACTTCGACGGCTTCGTCGTCGGCGATGAACTCCAGCGCCTGCTCGAGCGAGAAGATCGTCGGCGGGGCGATCTTCTCGAAATTGTCGCTGCCCGAGGCGCGCATGTTGGTGAGCTTCTTCTCCTTGGTG
>JAKBCI010000159.1 GCA_021807965.1 Actinomycetes bacterium | reverse complement strand
GCGAGCGGCTCGAGGGTGCCTACGGCGAGTACTTCAAGGTCGCGCGGGCCTTCGTGCGCCTGATCTCGGAACCCAAGATCCTCGCCGCGTGCGTCGGACTGGGCATGCGCGTCGAGCCGGTGATGCGCGAGGTGCTGACCGTCATGGCGAACTTGATGCGCAACGACGAGCGCGGCCCCGGTGAAGTCGCCTACCGGGGGCTCGCGCGCTTGGTCGACGTCGTCCCCGAACGCTTCTACTCGATGCTCCTCGGTCCAGCGGCGTGACCCCGCGCCTAGGCGGCCGAGCCGCCGTCGACGCGGGTCTTTAGGACGCCCACCAGTTGGGCGAGCAGGGGGCGACTGGCCGGCCACGACGGGACCAGTGCGGTCAGGGTGACCTCGTAGTGGCCCCCGGCGACGACGGCCACGACGAGCGAGTAGTGAACCGCAACGCCCGGCAGGTCGACCGCCACGACGCCGCCGCGCGCCCACCCCTGGGTAAAGGTGGCGGGATTCCAATTCGTCCCGCGGGCGCTCGCCTCCACCTCGCTCGCGTACTCCGAGAGCAAGATGGTGGCGTTGGAGGCGACGAAGCACGCCCCGAAGTTCCGCTTGGACATCTCGGCGATGTCGCGCTGCACCATCGCGGTGGTGCGGTAGTACTGCGACGTGGTTGCGATCTCGGTCTCGCTCGGCGCCAAGCGATGGAAGATCGGCGAGGTGATCTGCACGTCGGGCAGTTGGGCCGAGCCGCCAAAGACGCGGTCGGTCGCGGCACTCACCCCGAGGCAGTTCTGAAACTGCTTGGTCACTACGGGGGTCACGACGTCGACGGTCGGCGCCGTGGTCGGCGCCGACGTGACGACCCGACCGCTCGGTGGCACCAGGTACGACAGGTAGCCAACTGACGTCGCCGTCCAGCCGCTCGGCAGGTCCGACAGCGACAAGTTCACCGCACGGGCGTCGCCGGCCTCGACATCGGGGTTTGGTCCGCCCGCCACGAGGGCCGCGATCACCCCGCCGAGCGAGGCGACGAGCACCACCGCGGCGATCACCGCGACGCCGAGACGCCGACGCTGGCGGCTAAGCGTCCCGCCGTGCTCGAGCACTATCGCTCGCAGCTCCTCAAAGTCATCGAGCCCGCGGCGACGCCACTGGTAGTGAACGGTGGCCACCGTCGCCCCCAAGACAACGCCGCGGCCGACGCGGCGCAGCGTCACGTCGCTGATCTCGGACCACGGCGTCTGCCACGCCACGGGAAACACCCCGGCCAGCTGGGTCAGCCCCTCGTCGTCAAAGAGCAGCGTCACCGGCGCCGTCGGGCCGTGCGCGACGAAACTCGGCCGCACCGTCCAACCCGGCGAGCGAAGCGCCTCGCTCACGCTGCGCCTCGGGCGATCGCCGCTGCGGCCGACGCGGCCGCCTCCGCCGCGCGCGCGAGCTCGCGCTCGCCGTGGGCCACCGACACGAAGAGGATCTCGTAGGCGCCCGGCGCCAGCGCCACGCCTCGTTCGAGCATGGCGTGAAAGAACCCCGGGTAGAGACCGTTCTCGCCGATCACCCGGGACTGCGCGAAGTCGGTCGGCGCAGCGAAGGGCTCGCGAGCGACGTAGAGACCGACCAGCGGTCCCACGCGCGGCGTTTCGGCGTAGAGACCCGCGCCGCGAATCGCGTCGCGCAGGTCATCGGCGAAATGATCCACGCGCGTACGAAGCGTCTCGTAGTCACTCGGCGAGACGAGCTCGAGCACCGTTGAGCCCGCGGCCGTTGCTAGCGGATTGCCCGAGAGCGTGCCCGCCTGGTAGACGGGACCATCGGGGGCGAGCGACGCGAGCAACGCCGCCGAGCCGCCGAAGGCGCCGACCGGCAGGCCGCCGCCGATCACCTTGCCGAAGCACCACAGGTCCGGCGTCACGCCGAAGTGCGCCGAGGCGCCGGCGAAACCCAGGCGAAACCCAGTAATCACCTCGTCGAAGATGAGCAGGGCCCCCGCCCGGTCACAGGCCGCGCGAAGGTCCGCGAGAAATGCGTCGCGCGGGGCGACCAGGTTCATGTTCGCCGCCACCGGCTCGACCAGCACCGCGGCGATCGTCCCGTCGAGCTCGGGCACCACGTTGTAGGGCGCGATCACCGTGTCGGCGACGGCGCCGGCGGTGACGCCGGCCGAGCCGGGCAGGCCGAGCTGCGCGATACCGCTGCCGCCGGCGACGAGCAGCGCGTCGGAGTGGCCGTGGTAGCAGCCGTCGAACTTGACGATGCGTGATCGTCCCGTCGCGCCGCGCGCCAGGCGCACGGCACTCATCACGGCCTCGGTGCCCGAGGAGACGAAGCGGACCTGCTCGAGTCCGGGCACCCGGCTCGTCATCAGCTCGGCGAGTCGAACCTCGCCGGGAGTCGGCGCGCCGAACGTGGTACCGAGGCCGGCCTGCTCGCGCACGGCGTCGACGACGGCGGGGTGGGCGTGACCGAGCAGCGAGGCGCCGTAGGACTGGACGAAGTCGAGGTAGCGCGTTCCCTCCACGTCTTCGACGTACGCGCCCTCGCCGCGCACCACCGTATACGGCGTGCCGCCGACCGATCGAAAGCTGCGAACGGGCGAGTCCACCCCCCCGGGAATCACGCGCCGGGCCCGTTCGAACCACGACTGATTGGTGCCCGTCACCGCTGGAGCTCCCGGGCTACCTCACCGGCGAAGTAGGTGAGCACGAAATCAGCCCCCGCGCGACGAATCGCCGTGAGCTGTTCGATCGCCACGGCGGCCCCGTCGATCCAGCCACGCTCGGCGGCGGCCTTCACCATTGCGTACTCACCGCTCACGTGATAGGCGGACAGCGGTACGTCGAGGTCGCGGCGCAGGTCGGCGAGCACGTCGAGGTAGGTCAGCGCCGGTTTAACCATGATGATGTCGGCACCCTCGATCACGTCGGCGCGCGCTTCGCGCAGCGCCTCACGGCGGTTGCGCGCATCCTGCTGGTAGCCGCGGCGGTCGCCGCCGTCCGCGATGTGGACGTCGACTGCATCGCGGAAGGGCCCGTAGAGGCCGCTCGCGTACTTGGCCGCGTACGCGAGAATCACGGTGTCGGTGAAGCCGGCGCCGTCGAGGGCGGCGCGAATCGCGGCGACTTGACCGTCCATCATGCCGCTCGGCGCCACCACCGCGGCCCCGGCACGCGCCTGTTCGACGGCGGCGCGCGCGTAGAGCACCAGGGTCGCGTCGTTGTCGACGGTGCCGTCGTGAACGACGCCGCAGTGGCCGTGCGTGGTGTACTCGTCGAGGCAGAGATCGGCCATCACCACCAGATCGTCACCGACGGCGTCGCGCACCTCGCGCAGGGCAACCTGGACGATCCCGTCGGGATCGTACGCGGCACTGCCCACCTCGTCCTTGCGCAGCGGCACCCCAAAGAGGATCACCCCGCCCACGCCGACGTCGCGCAGGTGGCGAACCTCGTCGAGCAGCGAGCCGACGGTGTGCTGGAACTGGCCGGGCAGCGACGGAATCGGCCAGGGCCGGTCACGGCCCTCGGCGACGAAGAGTGGAGCGACTAAGTCGTCGGGTCGAAGGGTTGTCTCGGCGACGAGCTGGCGCAGCGCCGCGGTGCGGCGCAGCCGTCGGAGCCGCTCGGTCGGAAACACGTAACGAGCCTATTACCGACCCCGCGAGCGGCGTTCGTCGGCGAGCTCGGCGAGGCGCTGGCCCGTCGTCTCGTTCCAGCCGACGAGCACCCGATCGTGATCGACCCGAACGGCATCGGCGGTCGTCTCGCCGGGCACGACGACCCACGCGCGCGGCGCCACGGCGTCGCGCGCCACCGCCCACGCCGACGGCGCGCCGATGACGACGGCGTCGGCTCGCGCGAGCAGACGGCGGGCCTCGGCCGACGGAGCGGCGCTCACCGTCTCGTAACAGGCAATCGAGCGGTACGCGATGCCTCGACGGGCCAAGCGCTCGCGCAGCTCGCCGCGGGTGACGCGCGCGGCGAGCTGCAAGACCGGCCCGGTCTCGAGCGCGTCAGCGATGGCGCTCGCCGACGGCGCCTCGCCGGCTACGAGCACGCCACGTTGGGCGAGCGAGCGCGTCGTGGCCGGACCCACCGACCAGACGGGGGCGTCGGGCGCGCACACCGCGAGGGCGGCGCGGGCGTAGCGCGACGCGCGCGAGCTCGTGACGACGAGCGTGGCGAAGGGACCCGACTCGCCAACGAGGGCGAGTTCGGCGCTCACCTCGCCCGCCGACCGGTACCGCGTGGTCGTGAGCGGCACCTCCACGATGGTCGCGTCACCGGGCAGCCAACGACGAAACGCGAGGTTGCGACCGGCTTCGCGCGTCGCCACGACGAGCACTCAGGCTCCCCAGCCCGTCAACGCGGCGCCGCCCCGGTCGTCGCGTAAGTGACGCGCCAGCGCGGCGCCCACGGCGACGGGATCGACCCCCTCGCGCGAGGCGCGTACGCTCAAGCCGCCGTCGGCGCCAACCATGACGCCGGCGATGCGCACGAGGTCTCCGCGCACGACGGCGTAGGCGCCGGCGGGCACGGCGCAACCGGCACCCAGTTCGGCGAGAAAAGCCCGTTCGGCTCGCAACGCGCGCAACGCAACCTCGTCGTTGATGCGCGCGAGCACCGCCCGCGTCGCCTCGTCGCTCTCGCGCACCTCGAGGGCGAGAGCCCCCTGGCCGACCTGGGGGACGAACCACGAGGGGTCGAGCCGCTCGGCGATCAGTTCGGTCGCGCCG
>JAKBCI010000158.1 GCA_021807965.1 Actinomycetes bacterium | reverse complement strand
TCGTAGCGAAGCCGGTCCTTCAGGCCCGGAACTGGCCCGGGCTGGTCCGGCGATACTCGCTCCATATTCTCACCGTAGTCGGTGAACCCTTCGTTCGTCAGTCGGTAAAGGTCAGGGCGCGCAGCCGACGGCCGAGCTCATCGGCCGGTGGCGCGACGTCAATCGCGACGCGGCCGTAGAGCCACAACAGGAGCTCGAAGGCCGGCGCCGCGACGGTAGCGGTACCGTGGTCACCGTCGTCGACTCGAACGGTGCCGGGTCGCGAATCGCGCACCGTCCAGGCGCGCTCGGCGTCACTGGCCACCAGTGACAAAGCACCGGCGAGCGGCGGGCGTGGCGGGTCCGCGGGGTCGACGTCGCTCGAGAGCGAGAATGTCAGAAACTCGTCGACGGCGTCCGCGGCCAACTCGGGGTCTAGGCGGGCGACGCGGCCGACGGCGTTGGCCACGTCCCAGTGGTGCACGGCCACTTCTTGAACCTGGTGTCGCGTGACGAAGGCCACGTCGTGGCGACTGGGCGCCCAGGTGTAGACGCTCGCCGACTGATCAGCCCGCGCGAGCACGTCGGCGAGGCGCGCGGCTCCGGCGACGAACCGGTCAATGAGCTGGTCAGCGTCGGGGCGCTCGGGGCGACCCGAGGTGGGCGGTGCGGCCAGCTGCTCATCGACGATCGTCGCCCAGAACCAGTGAACCTCGACGAGATGCGCGACGAGGTCTTCGACCGTCCACCCGGGACAGTGCTCGACCGCGAGGTTGAACGCGCCATTCGCCGCTGACGCGAGCTTCGTCGACTGCTCGGCGATGGCGGCGACGTAGCGTTCGGTCGTGCCCACCACGCAACGCTAGCGCTCAGTCCTCGCGGCCGACAAGACCACGCGCGCCACGACGTAGGCTCGAACCGTGACGACAACACGCTCGGTGCAGTCCCGCCGCGCTGAACCGAGCGCCGACCTGGTCATCGCGGATTCACTGGTGAAGTGGTCTCGAAAGGAGATTCGTCGTGCGTAATAAGATTCCCCTCCTCCTGTTGGCCGCGTTGACGATTCTCGCCCTCGGCGCCCTTGGTCTGTCGCTCGCCGAGACCCAACCCAATCACCAAGTGAAGGTCGCCGTCTGTGGTCAGGCGCCCCAGTTTGCGCCCACGTCGATCATCGTCGCGTGCGCTGATGCGAACTACGGCTTCACCAACCTCGCCTGGACGCAGTGGGGCAGCCCCACGACATACGGGCGTGGCACGATGGTGGTGAACAACTGCACCCCCACGTGCGTGGCGGGGACCTTCAAGCGAACACCGGTGACGATCGAGCTCTACAACCTGCGCGACAATCGGTACCACACGCTGAACGGCGTCGGCTTCAACGCGGGCCTCGACAACCGACCGGTGTCGCTGCCCTAGCCCCGCGCGGCCATACTGGTTTCGTGCGCCGTTTCGCCGCCGTACTCGTCATTGTCGTGCTGCTCACGCCCGCGGGACTCGGTGTCGCGGCCGGTCCCTTAGTGACGTGGGCGCGACCGTGTGGCCTGCCCCTGCGCACGCACTACACGCACGTCGCGTGGATCGTGCTGGAGAACGTTGGCACGGGCGTCCTTGGCTCGAGGCAGGCCCCCGTGTTCAACGCGCTCGCCGCGCGCTGCGGGCTCGCCAGCGACGATCACGGCGTCACCCACCCGAGTCTGCCCAACTATCTGGCGCTCACCGCGGGCACCACGGCCGGCGTCGTCGACGACGGCGAACCAAGTGCTCACCAGCTCACGGCGGCGAACATCTTCGCCCAACTCCACGGACGCTGGCGAGCACTCGAGGAGTCGATGCCACGTCCTTGCGATCGAGTGACCAGTGGACTCTACGCCGCTCGCCACAACCCGGCCGTCTACTACACCTCGCTGCGCGCGGCCTGTCTTCGCAACGACGTCACGCTCACGTGGCCGCTCTCGCTCAACGCGCCGTTCACCTTCATAACGCCCAACGTGTGCAACGACATGCACAGTTGTCCCGTCGCCGTTGGTGACGCCTGGCTCGCGCGCGCCGTCAAGTCGGTGGTCGCGAGCGCACCCTATCGAGCCGGCTCGCTCGTACTGTTCGTCACCTTCGACGAAAACGACGGTGACGCGACCAATCAGGTCCCGACCCTGGTCATCGCCCCATCGGTGCCCCGGGAACTGAGCGTCGCGACGCCGTACTCGCACTACTCGCTGCTCGCCACCACCGAGACACTGCTCGGTCTGGCGCGACTGGGCGCCGCGCGCGGCGCGGCGACCATGGTTGGCCCGTTTCATCTCTGAACATGTCAGCCACTCATCCGCGCCTCGTTGGATCCGCCGCTCGGGGCCAACCCGGCTCATTCGAGCGCGCGCCGAGCCACTACGGCGAGATCAGTGACCAAAGGCCCAGGACGGGTGATCGACGGTGGACTACGGTCGACGTGAGTGCCTCGACGGCGTGGTCGCGTTCGACGTCGGCGCGGTGACAAGAACGGATTGGTAGTCCATGTTTCAGGTCCGCATACACGGCCGCGGTGGCCAGGGAGTCGTCACCGCCGCAGAGTTGCTGGCAGTCGCGACCTTCAATGAGGGCCGACACGCGCAGGCTTTCCCGAGTTTCGGCTCCGAGCGCACGGGCGCACCAGTTGTCTCGTACTGCCGAATCGACGACCGCGAGATCAGGACCCGCGAACCGGTCATGGCCCCCGACGCCGTCATCGTCCAAGACGTGACGCTGATTCACCAAGTCGACCTCTTCGGTGGCCTGGAACCCGACGGCTTCGTGCTGATCAACACGTCGCGAGCAATCGCCCAACTGGGACTGGCTGACCTGGATACCCGGTACCGGCCCGAACGGCTCGTCACCTGCCCCGCGACCGAGCTCGCCATCGAGCACGTGGGGCGCGCGGTGCCCAACGCCGCGCTACTGGGCGCGTTCGCCGCCCTGACCGGAGAAGTACCCCTCGACGCGATTGGGGTCGCGTTGCGCGAGCGCTTCAGCGGCGCGGTGGGCGAGCGCAACTTCGCGGCGGCCACCGCCGCCTTCGAACACGTCACGCGAGCCCGGGGGGTGATCACTCGTGCTGCGACAGCTTGAAGGATCGCGCGCCATCGCCGAGACCGTCGCCCTCTGTCGGCCCGAGGTCGTCTGCGCGTACCCGATCTCGCCCCAGACCCACATCATCGAGGCCATCGGACGCATGGTCAAGGACGGCTCGCTCGCCCCCTGCGAATTCATCAACGTCGAGTCGGAGTTCGCGGCGATGTCCGTGTCGATCGGGGCATCGGCGGCCGGGGCGCGCGCCTACACGGCGACCGCCAGTCAGGGCCTGCTCTTCATGATCGAGGCCGTGTACAACGCGGCGGGCCTCGGGCTGCCCATCGTGATGACGCTCGCCAATCGCGCGATCGGCGCCCCGATCAACATCTGGAACGACCACAGCGACGCGATGGCCGTGCGGGACTCGGGCTGGATCCAGCTCTTCGCCGAGACGAACCAAGAGGCCGCCGATCTACACGTCCAGGCGTTCCGACTCGCCGAGGAGCTCTCGGTCCCGGTCATGGTGTGCATGGACGGCTTCATCCTCACTCACGCCGTCGAGGGCGTCGACCTGCTCGACCAGGCGACGGTCGATCGCTTCCTACCCCCCTACGAGCCGCGCCAGGTACTCGACCCCGACGATCCGGTGTCGATCGGGGCCATGGTCGGGCCCGAGGCCTTCGAGGAGGTGCGCTACCTCGCCCACTTGCGCCAGCTGGACGCCCTCGACCAGATCCCGGTCATCGCCGACGCCTTCGCCGAACTGACCGGTCGCGCGAGCGGCGGGCTCGTGCACCCGTACCGAACCGCTGACGCCGACACGATCGTGGTCGCCATGGGCTCGGTGCTCGGCACCATCAAAGACGCCGTGGATCGCCGACGCGACGAGGGCGACCGGGTCGGTGTGCTCGGCATCACCTCGTTTCGGCCGTTTCCCATCGACGCGGTGCGTCGCGCCCTAGCCGGCGCACGCCGCATCATCGTCATCGAGAAGGCCTTCAGCCTCGGCATGGGCGGTGTGCTCGCCACGGACGTGTCGATGGCGACACTCGGGTCCTCGGCTTCGCTGTCCACCGTCGTCGCCGGCCTCGGGGGACGTTCCATCCCTCGTCGCTCGATCGAAGAGACGATCGAGCGCGCCCAGCTCGACCTACTCGCGCCCCTCTCGTTTCTCGACCTCGACGAGGGCGTCATCGAACGTGAGCGTGGCCGCATGGCGCGCACCCGTCGCTCGGGACCGTTCGCCGAGAACGTGCTGCGGGATTTGAGCCACGTGTCCGAGAGACGATCGTGAGCCGCGAGGACACCGCCACGCCGGTCGAACAACCGGTGCACTTCTACCAAGTCGGCAGTTTCGCCGTGGGCAATCGCTTGCTCAGCGTCGATGACCGAACGGTTCAATCGAGTCCCCACCGTACGAACTCGATCGACTCGGGTCACCGGGCCTGTCAGGGGTGCGGCGAGGCGCTCGGCGCGCGCTACGCGCTCGACGCCGCCATGCGCGCGACCAACGGCCGGCTCGTCGCGGTCAACGCCACCGGCTGTCTCGAGGTCTTCTCGACACCGTACCCCGAGACGTCCTGGCGCATCCCGTGGCTCCACTCGCTGTTCGGGAACGCCCCGGCGGTCGCCACCGGCGTCGCGGCGGCCATGCGCGTAAAGGGTCGCGACGACGTGCGCGTCGTCGGCCAGGCCGGCGACGGGG
>JAKBCI010000157.1 GCA_021807965.1 Actinomycetes bacterium | reverse complement strand
CAGCGGCAGCTCCCGATAGCTACGTTGCCTCGACTTGAAGATCAGCACGTGGAACGGGCAATTCATCGGCTTCAGGTAGTACCGCTGCCCCTCGTCCAACTCCATGGGCGGATACATCGAGTCAGCGAACCACTCGAGGTGCCCGGAGGTCTCGAAGAGCTCCGCTTTCGTGATGTGGGGTGAATTGACGAACGAGTAGCCGCCGCGTACGTGGCGCGCGCGCGAATACTCCTCCAAGATTCGACGCATCGTGCCACCCTTGGGGTGAAAGACGGCGAGTCCGGGTCCCAGTTCACTCGGAAAGGAAAACAGGTCCAGCTCTTGGCCGAGGCGACGATGATCGCGCCGCTCTGCTTCGGCTAGCTGCGCCACGTGCGCCTCGAGTGCCGAAGCCGACTCCCACGCGGTCCCGTAGATCCGCTGCAACTGTTCGCGCTTCTCGTCGCCGCGCCAGTACGCACCGGCGACCCGCGTTAGGGCGAAGTGGCCCAATCGGCCCGTCGACGGTACGTGCGGTCCGCGACAGAGGTCGCGAAACGCGGGCGTATTAGCGTAAATCGACACCACGGCGTCGTTGTCGACCTCGGTCCGGTCTCGTTCGTCGGATTGGCCAGCCGCCACGCCCTGAATGATCTCCACCTTGTACGGCTGGTCGGCGAAGAGCGCGAGACCTTCGTCGAGCGACACCACGTCTCGCACGAATGGCTGATCTTCGGCAATGATGGCGCGCATCTCAGTCTCGATACGAGCGAGGTCGTCATCGCTGAACCGCGCACCGTTGGGCAGCGCGAAGTCGTAGTAGAACCCGTCGCGAATGGCCGGACCAATCGCGTACTGAGCACCCGGCCACAGCCTCGTCACGGCTTGCGCGAGAACGTGGGCCGTGGAGTGGCGAAGTATCTCGCGGCCCGCGTCACTGTTCGCAGTCACGATGGACACGGTCGCCCCGTCGGGCAAGGGAGTGGCCAAGTCCGCCAGACGACCGTCCACGTCCGCGGCGATCGCGTCCTTCGCGAGCCGGGGTCCAATCGCGATCGCCAGATCGCGAGCCGTCGATCCAGGTTCGAGCGCGCGCGTCGTCCCGTCAGGCAGCCGTACCGAAAGATCCGACATATCCACCTTTCTTCGACTACAGCGTAACGCCCAGCAAGGTTGCGGCCGGGGCGACGTTGTAGCCCGCGTGGGCCGCCTCGTCAACAATGTCGATGGCCGCGGGCGTATTGAGATCGTCGTCCAACGCCGCGCGTACCTCGTCGACGACCGAGCTGGGCCGACCCGCGATGAGCGTCGACTGCCAAGTCGCCAGACGCGACTGCGCGCGCAGCAACAGCTCATCACGCCACTCCCAGTCCGTGCGGTAGTGCTGGTCGAGCAGGGCTAAGCGCACTGAGCTCGAATCGGTCTGTCGTACCAATTCGGATACGAAGACGAGATTGCCGAGTGACTTGGACATCTTGGTGCCGCCCAACCCGACCAGCCCGACGTGCAACCAGTGCTTGACGAACGGGGCACCGGTCACCGACTCGGACTGGGCGGCCTCGCACTCGTGGTGAGGAAACGCGAGGTCGCGCCCGCCACCGTGGACGTCCACCGTTTCTCCCAGGTCACGAAGGGCCAGGGCCGAGCACTCGATGTGCCACCCCGGACGACCCGCCCCCCATCGTGACTCCCACGACGGTTCATCCTCGAGCGAGGGCTGCCACAGCACGAAGTCGAGCGGGTCGCGCTTGCGCGGATCGTCAACGCGACCGCCGTGCTCACGCGCTAGCGCGAGCATCGCGTCACGCGACTCGTGACTGACTTGCCCGAAACGCGGAAACCGAGATACCTCGAAGTAGACCCACCCTTCAGCTTCGTAGGCCAGACCCTGTTCGAACGTCTCGCCAATCAGCGTCAGGATCTCGGGTACCGCGCTCGTCGCGCGGGGCTCGCTAAAGCACGGCAGCAGATTGAGCAACTGCATGTCACGCTCAAAGATCGCCATCTCCTCGGCCGCGAGGTCGAGGTAGTGGACGCCCAATTCGCGCGCCTTGCGCAAAATGTCGTCGTCTACGTCCGTAACGTTGCGCACGCACCGCGTGTCGTAGCCGGCGTCACGTAAACGGCGCTGTAGGACGTCAAAGGTCAGATAGACGTACGCGTGCCCCAGGTGGGCCGCGTCGTACGGCGTGATGCCACAGCTGTATAGGTTCACCGTGGGTCCGACCTCCAAGGGGAACGTTCCGCGCCGCGCGGTGTCGTATAACCGCATCACCGGGTGAGACCTGCCAATCTCACGTACGAGTGAGCCCGGTGACGAAGGTTGATCGACACGCAGACCGCGGTGAACGACTCCACGGCACCAGCGAGAGCGAGTGATCCCGCCACGACCGCCCGCAGGCCCGGCATCGCCTCAATTTCGAGGGCGACCGCATCGCGCGCACCGGCGTCGTCGCCAACGACGATCACGTCCGCGTCGAGGCCGCTCTCCAGGTCCTCCATTTGGGCCGCGGGCAAGTGATGGAACGCGCCGACGACGCGGCTCGCGGGTAGGGCCGCCGCCAGCTGACCGGCCATCGAACCGCGCGCCGGGACGAGGGGCACCAGTTCACGACCTTCGCGAGCCATCGCGTTCACCATCGTGATGACGATCTTGTCGGCGAGCCGGTCGCGTAGCGCCACCGACGTGGCGATGGTGGAGTCCCACGGTGTTGCCACGATGACGAGGTCGCTCGCCGCCGCCTCCTCGTTACTGACCCCGCGTATCGACCCACCCGAAGGGACGGTCATGGTCGCCACCACCTCCATCGCCCGGTGGGCGTCGCGTGAACCGACCAGCACGTCACGGCCGGCAGCCGCCACGCGAACCGCGACGCCCCGTCCGGCTGGACCGGTGCCCCCGAGAATGCCTACCGTCGTCATCGTCGTCCCCGTCGCTCGAAGTGATGCCAGTACGCTAACAACATGGGCCTGCTGACGAATCACCGCATTCTTATCACCGGCGTGCTGACCGACGACTCTCTCGCGTACGGCATCGCCGAGCGGGCCATCGCTGAAGGAGCCTCGGTGATTCTCACCGGTGCCGGTCGGGGCCTCTCGCTAACTCGTCGTACCGCGCGCAAGCTCGGCGACGTCGGCGACGTTGTGGAGTTAGACGTGACCTCGCCTGATCAGGTCCGGGCCGCGGTCGCGTCCGTCACCGAACGCTTCGGTCGCCTCGACGGGCTCGTTCACGCCATCGGCTACGCACCGCCGTCGTGTCTCGGCCACGGCATGTTCACGGCGCCATTCGACGATGTGGCCACCGCCATGAACGTGTCCACCTATTCGCTGGCCACGCTCGTCGGCGCCTTTCGTTCACTGCTGCGCGCCAGTACCGCGACCGGTGGCGCGTCGGTGCTCTCCCTGGACTTCGACGCGTCACGCGCGTATCCCCTCTACGACTGGATGGGCGTCATGAAGGCCGGTCTCGAATCGCTCGGACGTTACCTCGCTCGCGAGGTCGGGCCGGACCGAATTCGCGTCAACATGCTCGCCGCCGGTCCCATCCGGACCGTGGCGGCCAAGTCAATACCTGGCTTCGCGCATTTCGAAGATACGTGGGGCGAGCGCGCGCCGCTGGGCTGGGACGTCCACGACTCCAGCGCCGTCGCCGACGCCGCCGTCGCGCTGCTCTCACCACTCTTTCGCCTGACGACTGCGTCAATTGTTCACGTGGACGGGGGCGTTCACGCCATGGGCTAGGAGGCTTGGGCTGCGAACTGGGTCTCGTAGAGCACGCGATACAGACCGCCCCGCGCCAGGAGTTCCTGGTGGTTCCCACGTTCCACGATGGTGCCGGCGTCAACGACGAGGATCTGGTCAGCGTTGCGGATAGTCGAGAGGCGATGCGCGATGACGAGCGACGTTCGCGTCGCCATGGTCGAGTCGAGCGCACGTTGGACCGCGGCCTCGCTCTCGGCGTCCAAGTGCGCCGTGGCCTCGTCCAGCACCACCAGCCGAGGTGACTTCAACAAGAGTCGTGCGAGAGCCACGCGCTGCTTTTCTCCACCCGAAAGTCGGTAACCCCGCTCGCCCACCACCGTGTCCAGCCCTTGGGGCAGTGACTGGACCAGGTTCCATATCTGCGCCGCGCGCAAAGCATCCTCGATCTCGGCGTCGGTCGCGTCAGGACTCGCGAAACGGAGGTTTGCGCCCAGTGTGTCGTGGAAGAGGTGGGGGTCTTGCGTCACGACGCCAACGACCGCACTGAGCGAACTCGACGTGGCGTCTCGCACGTCGACGCCGTTGATCATGACCCGCCCAGCATCGACGTCGTAGAGACGCGACACGAGCAGCGATATCGTCGACTTTCCGGCCCCACTAGGGCCCACCAGGGCCGTCATCATTCCCGGGGCGACCACGAAGCTGACGCCGTGCAGCACCGAGGTTCTCGGCGTGTCGTCGAGGGTGGCAACGGCCTCCAGCGAGGCGAGCGACACTTCATCAGCCCCCGGGTACGAGAACGCCACGTCCTCGAACACGAGCGTGGCCGGACCGTCGGGGATGTCGACCGCGAGCGGCGATTCGACGATCATCGGCTCGAGGTCGAGCACTTCGAAGAGCCGTTCGAAGCTCACCATGGCCGACATGTAGTCGATGTTGAGATTCGACAGCTGGGTCAGCGGACCATAGAGTCGCCCCAAGTACGCCGTCAGCGCGACGACGGTGCCTACGGCGAGCGTCTTGTGCAGCACGGCGGTGCCACCAAAGCCGTACGCGAAG
>JAKBCI010000156.1 GCA_021807965.1 Actinomycetes bacterium | reverse complement strand
GCCTCGCGCGCCTAGAGGCCGAGCTGCCCGAAGACGCCGCGATCCTCGGGATCGACGAGCACACGGCCCTCGTGCTCGATCTCGGCGACGACACCGCGCGCGTCGTGGGCCGCGGCCACGCCTACTGGCGCCGCGGCGACGACGTGCTCGTCTTCGGGCGCGAGGCGACACCCCTGTCCGCCGTGCGCAGCGGAACGCGAACGCTGAATGAACCCTCGCCAGTCCGACCGGCGCAGAGCGACGAACCACGCCACCTCGCCGAAGCGGCCCACGGGGGCGACCTCGAGGCGCTCGCCGCGCTCGTGCGCGCCGCCAACCGGGCCCCGACACCCGCTCTGCTCGTCGAGGCCGTGCTCGAAGCGCGGGCCGTCGCTCGAGCGAGTGGCCACTACGACCTCGCCGATCGCCTGCGCGACGGCTTGCTCGAAGCGGGAATTGAGTTGCGCGACGGCCCGACCGGCACGACCTGGCTCGCCCCCGCAACCGCCCGACCGTAGCCGAGTCGCCTCGACACCGCGGCATCGACGGTCCATCGATCCCGCGACGGCCACGCTCGCGGTGGCCCCGTCGTTCGTCGCCAACTTGTCGGCGCGCCCACTCTCGCCATCGTCGGACTCTCGGCCCGTCGGCGTTGCGATAACCGCGTTCACGACGCGCGCGGCTCGACGACTGACTGCCCGGCGCAACGCGAGTCGCGGGTCCAGTCGAGCACGACGTGGGGCGACTCGACGGTAACGGTGGTCGCGCCCGAGACGGTTCATCACCACCGATCCAGATCCCGCCACCGTCGCTCGCCGCACGATCTCACCAGGTGATCGCTGTCTCAAGCACGCCGTTCGCCCACGACCCACCCAGTACTGGTCTCGTGCGGCGACCCCGTGATCGCGGCATCGAATGGCCCTCGTCAACGCGACCAGCGAGCCGAGCGGGCGTCGTGTTGACGACGCGGTCGAACCTCGTCGCGTGCTCGTGAGCGTCGGCGCTACGGGGGTGGCGAGCTCAACGAGCTGCCGATTCGAAGCGCCAGAGCAAGGCGCCAAAATTGTTCACCGTGTTCAGCCCACACGCTTCGTCGAGATTGTCGCCGGTCATGATGACCGCCAGGTAGGTCACGGCGCCTCGGTGCACGTAGCCAGCGGAGTTGACCTGCCACCCCGTTGGCTCGGGGTACCAGCCGTCCTTGACCCCCACAACCGCCCCGCTCGGCACGCCGTTGGGAATCCCGAAGCGCTGGTACGCGACGACGCCCTCCATGAGCGACTGCTCGTAACGCTGCGAGGCCGGCGCGAGCACGGTACTCGACAACCATATTGCGCGCAGCAACCTGAGGTAGTCGAGCGGCGTCGTGTCCATCAGACCCCAGGCCCAATTCGTCTGGGTCTGGCGAAAGCCCAGGCGCTCGTTGAAGGACTGGATCGCGTAGTAGCCACCCGTGCCGCGCCGGCGAGCGGTGAGACCGAATCCCCCAATGTCGTTCCAGAGCCGTTGCGCAGCGACGTTGTCCGACTCCTCGATCATCGAGACGGCGAGCGACGATTCGGCCGTCGAGAGCGCGCGATGGTCGCTCTGCGCCTCGGCGAGCAGGGCGCCCAGAATGTCGATCTTCACCATGCTCGCCGTGACCTCGCGCACGCCCGGATGGTAGACGTACGTGCGCGCGCTGGCGGGAACGTAGAGTGCCGCGGTCACCGTCGACGGGCACGAAGCGAGCTCGCGCACTATCGCCGGGACCACAAAAGGGTTACCCGGTATCCGATGAACGAGCGTGGTGGTGGTGGTCGACGTAGTAGTAGTCGTCGACGTAGTAGTCGTCGTGGGCAACGTGGTCGTCGTGGTCGTCGTGGTCGTCGTGGTCGTCGTGGTCGAGGCGGCTGCCGAGGTCGCGGCGGCGAGCGCAAGCACCGCGAACTCGATCGCGACGGCCCTTACGCGCTGGCGCGCGGCTCCACGACGCCGGTCACCAGGTCGTCGTGTCGAGGATCCGCTGAGGCGACTCGGTCCACCCGAGCGGGCGAGCTGACTCGCAGGGCGAGAAGTCGCGGCACTCGAGAGCCTCGGCGCCGTCGCCTCGGTTTGGCGCACGCGGACGTGCCGTGGTTCATCGCCCGACGATGGCAACCCGGTCCACGCAGTCTGTCGGCGAGCAGCGTCGCGCGGCGCCGTTGCCTCGCCATCGCGCCCTACCGACTGAGCGCCCACGAGAGGGGCCGTGGCGCACCGTCGACCGGGCGATGGACGAGTACCCGTCGAGCGACCAACGACTCACCTCGGCGAACGTCTCACGGCGGGCCCTACCGATCACCCGACGCACGGCGCTGATCAACGTCAACCCTAACGCGTCACCGCACGAGAGGCACTGGCGACATACAATGCGAACCCCCGTAGCCACATCGACCGACCACCCATGGATGCCTCTCGCCACGCGACCCCCCCTTCGACGATACGCCACGGTATGGACCGAGTACCGCCACTGCCGTGGCGCGACCCACACGACGACGAGTGGCGCCCGCCGCGAACACTGGGGTGTGGACACCGACCACACGCCGCGCGAATGGTCGCGACATCGATCGTCGGCGAGTCAACGTGGGCTCGCGAATGCGTGACGATCAGCGATGGTATCGACCGGCGATCGAACGATGCCAACCCTCGCCGACGTGAACCACCTCGTGCGACGACCGCGGCCCTGATAACGCCAACGACGTCCGTCGTAAGCACCAACCAGCCAGCCACGGACCGTCCACGTCGCACCACGGTGCTCGGGGTTACTCGCCACCGCGCGTCGCCAGGTCCCCGTGGATTACACCAGATCGACTACCCACAACCGGCGCCATCGCCGTAGGCCGCGCGACGTCACGCTCACCCCGAAGCGGCGAGAGCCAACGTGAACTGCCAGCCCATCGCGACTGGCGTGACGCCGGGTCCCGTGACGTCGGTGACGCTGTAGGTGCCGCCCGTACCGCCCACTTGGAAGGTCGACGGCACGGTCAGGACCTCCTGGCTGAGCACGGACGACGGGTTGAGGCTGGTGCCGCCGTAGAGGCCAAGCACGCCGATGAACGCGTCGGTGGTACTGCTCGAGCCCGCGCTCAGTGGGTTGGTGGAGTACACGTTCACGTCGTAACTGCCGTCGTTTTGACCCGTGCACTGGGGTCCGCCCGTGTACTGCGCCTCCCAGGTCAACAGCTGTCCGCTCGACCCGGAGCCGATTCCTTGTATGTCGACGCCGACCACCATCGCCGAGTTCGACGGGCCGTTGGTCAAGGTGAGTACGGCCGGAATGACGCCGTCGACGTTCGGCGTGAATTGGCAGGCAGTACCCGCGGTGAGCGCCCCGTTGACCAAGCCGTTTTGGAACGGCTCGACCGTGCCGAGCTGCAGCGTCGCGGTCGCGGCCGCGCCCGACGGCGACGTCAGGTCGATTGTCCAAGTCGGGCTCCCTACACCAACCTGGCTGGGTGGCGTCGTCGTCGGCACGCTGCTCGGCGCCACGGAGGGGCTCGTGACGGGATACGCCGCACTGATCCGATGGGCCGCCGCGTTCAGGTAGAACACCGTGGCGAGGGAGCCCGCGAGGGAGACGGCGGTCACCACGATCCCCATGACCAAGATGCGCAGCGCCATCGATCGATTGCGCTCGCGTACGAGCAGCCAACCAACCACGCCCCCCACCGCGCCCAGCAGCACCCACCAGTAGTGCGCGCGGCTCGGCGCGGCGAGAGTCGACGCAGCCGGATTCGGCCATCCCGCGGGCGCGCCCACCGCCGTCACGACCGAGGGTGACTCGTTCACCCGAGTCCGCAGCGTCGCGCCGCACGCGGTGCAAAAGGCCGATCCCGGCGCCGCCTCGCGTCCGCAGTTCCGACAAAACATCAGCACCCCCAATACTCGTTGACGACGTGGCGCGTGTGGCGCACGGGAGCGGAATCCCTCGTCCACCGTGACGATTTATCGACGCCGACCACTACGAAACCATAGAACGCGGCTAACCAGCCCACGAGCATCTCGACGACATCGCGCGACAACTCATGGCGGCGCCGGCGCAGCGCCGCTCGGCGTGACGTGGCCTAGCGCGGCGGCGACGACCCGCGACCGTCGGCGCCCGACGCGTGGTACGGCCCACGGCGCCACTGGTCGAGCCACCGCCGCCGGCGCCAGCGCGCTACCAGCGCCAGTACGCCAACGCCGACGAGTCCGACCGAGAGCAGGTTGCTGGCGTTGACGAGAGCCGTCGTGACCGGGGTCACCCCGGGGTCTCGTCGTGTTCGCGGCGCCGGTGTGATCGCGACGAGCACCGTCGGGAACGACACGGGTATCGCGATCGGTCCGCCAACGTTCACTTCACCCGTCGCCACGCGGGTGAAGCTGTCGTAGGTAGCCCCCACGGTCCGTCCCGGTCCAACGATGACCGTGCCGTGACGCGTCGCGCGAGGCACGGTGAAGAAATACGTGGCGTCAACCAGCCCGTCGTCACTGGCGGCGTTGGGGTTGTTGGTCTGGGCGACCGGGTCGACGCGCTCGGCCGCGTAGCGTCGTCCCGATCTCGTGAGAAAGGTGAACGCCGAGGCGGCGAGCGGCGTCATGTTCGAGTAGAACCAGCCCCACCTCGGATCGCTCACCGAGCGAGCGATCGGTCCCGAGCTCAACTGCACGGAGAGATAGATCTCGCCGTGCGGCGCGCGGAGAGCCTGATCGCCGGGTCGAACGGTGTCGAGCGTCGCCGACGTCACGAGTACCGTACTCGGCCACGTGATCCCGGTGCTC
>JAKBCI010000155.1 GCA_021807965.1 Actinomycetes bacterium | reverse complement strand
GAGTAGGCGTTGCTACGCTTGCCCGGATGTCTCCGGCGACTCGGGTGGGTAGGCGCCTCGGTGCCCCCCGGGTCGCGAGCGTGTCACTGGTGCTGGCCGCCCTCGCCGTCCCCCTGATCGGATCGGCCCCGGCGACGGCCCAGCCGCTGCCCCCCGCCTGCTCCTCGAGCCACCTGTCGAGCTTCGACTACTCCCAGGTCAAGCGGACCACCAAGTACGTGACGGTCGTCTACGTGAACACCTCGCCCGACGTGTGCGTGCTGCGCGGCTACCCCGACATCGTCATGTTCGGGACGCGCGGACCGATCCGCAGCACCCAGCGCAACGTCTTCCCCGCCTCGAACAAGACCGTGGTGCTGCCGCCCAACGGCGAGGCCGGCTTCGTCCTGTGGTTCCGCGACGTCCCGGTCGCCGGCGTCGACCCGACGAGCGGATGCGCGCGCGCGCTGGACCTGCACGCGACCATCGCCACGAGCGGCCCGGCCGACCTCACGGTCCAGTACGCCGTGGACCTCGCGCTGTGCAACGACGCGCACTTCCTCGTCACCGCCCTCCAGCACGGCGTGCCCAAGCCCTAGGCGATCCGGCCCCCCGGGCGGGTGACCCCGGGCGAGACCCCCGCGTCACCCCGGCGTCAGCCCAGCCGCTCGACGAGGTGGTTCGCCCCGTCCACGACGATCGTCGCCCCGTGGACGTAGCGCGCCCCCGGCATCGCGAGGAACGCCACGACGGCGGCCACCTCGTCGGGTCGCGCGCCGCGTCCCATCGGCGAGGCGACCGCCGCCGCCCGCTCCCCGGGCGGCTGGGTGTCGGTGGCGACCCACCCCGGCGCGACCGCGTTCACGGTGACGCCGCGGTCGGCCACCTCCAGGGCGAGGGTTCGCGTGAGTCCCACCACCGCCGCCTTGGCCGCGGCGTAGGCGGACTCGCCGGGCGTGGCGACGAGAGGACCGGTGACCGAGGCCACGTTGACGATCGAGCCCGAGCCACGCTCGAGCATGCCGGGCAGCACATAGCGAGTCACGTAGAAGCACGTGTCCAGGCTGCGGCGCACACCCTCGCGCCACTCGGCCGGGTCGAGCTCGGCGAGGGGTGTGAAGTGCTCGGGCTGGCCCTCGCGGGCCATGCCGGCGTTGTTCACGAGCAGGTTGATGCGCCCGTGGGCCGCGAGAGCCTCGTCGACCACGCGACGGGCCGCGTCGGGGTCGGTGAGGTCGCCGACGTGGGCGCTCACCGGCCCGCCGAGGGCGCGCAGTTCCGCGGCGCGGGTCTCGATCCGCGGCCCGGTCGCGCACAGCGCGACCGCACAGCCCAGCTCGACGAGCAGTCGGGCGGTGGCGAATCCGATGCCGCCGGGGCTGCCGGCGCCCGTGACGAGGGCGGTCGTGCCGTCGAGGGAGAAGAGGGGATGTCCCATGCGCGTGGAGCGACCGACCGGCGGCGCTGTCGCGATGGTACCGCGTGCGGTTCTCAGTCTGGCGACGAGTGCCCAGCGGCGTCGGGTGAGCCGACGCCTGCTCGCTACGGCGCCATCGATAACGCGCGCTTGTCGTTGGATCAGTGACACTAATGAAACGAGCAGGGTCTGGCCTTCACGAGCGCGAGCACCGGTCGCTCGTGCGGGCGAAAGGTGGTCGCCGACCCGTCGATGCTGAACGAGCCTGTCCGTTGGTCACTCACGGTGGTGCATCTCATGAAGCCTGACGGGTCGCTTCACAGGGCCGCCCCACATTCGGGCGTCACCGCACACCAGTCGGTCCGTTCGACTGGCGCTTGACTTTTACTATCTAGTTATATAACGTTTTGGTAATGGATTCTGACGATCAGCTGAGCCGCTCCTTTGCGGCCCTGGCGGACCCCACTCGCCGGGCGATCCTGGTGCGCCTCGCGACCGGCGAAGCCGGCGTCGTCGAACTGGCGAAGGACTCCGCGCTGAGCCAACCCGCTATCACCAAACACCTCAAGGTGCTCGAACGAGCCGGCCTGATCGTCCGATCGCGCGACGGCCAGCGCCGCCCCGCGCGCCTCCTCCTCGACGGCTTGACCCCGGTGGACGAGTGGCTCCGTCGCGCGAAGGATGAATGGACAGAGCGCTTCGACCGTCTCGACACCCTCCTCGTCTCCCGCCCCGAATCCGCTTCTAATAAGGAGATCCCCGATGCCTGAGTCCCGTGCCGCCGTGGACGTCCGATCCGCGCCCGTCGTGAAACAGCTCGTCGTTGAGCGCACCTTCGCGTTCCCACCGGAGCGCGTCTTTGACGCCTTCACCGATCCCAACCAGCTCACGAGGTGGTGGTGGCCGGCGGGCTTCACCTGCCCCGCCGCCGAGGTGGACCTTCGCGTCGGGGGTACGTACCGGATCGCGATGGAGTGGCCGGACTCCATTCCCACCGAGTCTCGATTCTCCCACTACCTGGGGGGTGAGTACTACGAGGTCGATCGCCCGCGACGCCTGGTCATGAGCGGCCGCGCCGTCAACGACGAACAGGGTGAGCTCTTCGCGACGCTCATCGAGTTGACCTTCGAGGAAGTTGACGGGGGCACCGCACTCACCATGCGACAGTCCTACTTCGAGCCGATGCCGCCCACGCAGGCGATGGCCGGTGCCGAACAGGGCTGGCGCGAACAGCTCGACAAGCTCGACCACCTTCTATTGCACTGACCGTCTGAGCGCGAGCCAGTCGTTTAGTCCTCCCGGAGTCGATGTCTCGTTCCCCCGACGACCAGGAGTTATGTAGCCACTGGCCAGACAATTTGCGCGGAACGGACTACGAGGTACCTGAGGGCATCCACGTCTCCACTAAACGCAGAACTATTTTGTCCTAAAGGGTGATAATTCACTTTATACATGAAATAACGGCACTCTCGACAACGATAAATTGCTACAGTTGTCGCTAATACACATTAGTCATGAAGAGCAGACAATCATGGCAATCGATAGAGCACTGAATCTCCTTGACCGGTTCACCGGCGAAGGGCGCACGGCCTTTAGCGCGGCTGACGTTCGGGACGCCCTCGGCACTTCCCCTCAAGCAACCTCTAACCTCCTCACTCGCTGGACTCGCCTCGGCCTAGTGGATCGCCTGGCCGTTGGCCGATACGCCGTTCGGCAAATCGGTGCGCTGGGCACGGCCGCGGTATGGGACGACTTGGGTTCAGCCGTCGCCGCAGTGTTCGTCGGCCGCCCCCACCGCATCGGCTTCTTGACCGCCCTTGACCATCACGGACTTCTCGTACGGCCCGTGCGTTCCATCCAGGTAGCAAGTCCGTACCGGCCTCGAGAGAAGTCGCTCACTGGACGGACCCTGCGGGTGATTCGCGAGAGCGAGACGACCGTGCTCGTCGGGACCGAACCACTTGGTCCGTCACGTATCGCGACGATTCCGCGCGCTCTGCTCGACGCGGCATCACGTCCGGGCGTGGTTGGCGGTGTGTCGCGCGTTGCCGAGGCCCTAGCGGCCGTGGACAACGTCGCGGGACTGGAGGATCTTGCCAGCGAGATCCACGCGGAATCTGCCTATCGCCGGATCGGATCCGTGGCGACCACGCTGTCGCTTCCCGCAGGGCGAGGGCTCGAAACACCGTTGTGGCGCTCGCTGATCGAATTGGACCGCAACGCACGGGGGGGCGACGGCTGGGTCGACAAGAAGTGGGGCGTCGCCTGGCCGTACGCGGCGTCGGAACTCGAGGCCGTTGTGTCGGCATGATCACCAAAGGGCTCATCACCCAGCGCGCCAACGAAGAGAGACTGTCCGCCCAGACCATTGAGCGTGACTATGTCCTGGCTAACCTCTGCGCCGACATCGGAACGGCCGGCGACACGCGGCTCGTGTTCAAAGGTGGCACGCTGCTTCGCCTTTGCTACTTCGCCGACTACCGCTACTCCGCCGATCTCGACTTCTCCGCCGTCGACGGCCTGTCCCGTGCCGAAGCCACCTCCCTCGTCGCCGACGCTATCGACACCTGCCGCACGCGATTGGAGTTGCCCGTGCTGGAGATTGTCCACGGGGAGGGCGGCACGCCCTGGGTGAGCTATGTGGGACCCCTCGGTGCGAAGCCGCGCGCGATCAAACTCGACATCTCCGACGCCGAGTTGGTCGCGTCACGCACCCGGATCAACCTGCAGTCACGATGGCCCGATCTTCCCGACGGCGCCGCGATCGACGGCTACACCATCGACGAAGTGGCCGCCGAGAAGGTGCGTTGCATTGCCGAGCGTGTGCAGTGCCGCGACTTGTACGACATGCACCAGCTGCTCGATGCCGACCTCGTCGATCCGCTTGACGCCTGGTATCTCTACCTGCGTAAGGCAGAGAACGACCGCAGCCGTGGAAGGCAGCGAAAATCGCCTCGCGAGTGGTTCGCAACGTTCGAGCGGCGAGTCGTTGCATACCAAAAGCGCTGGGAAAGTGAGCTGGGCGATTACCCGCCGTGGGGGATCCCTGCGTTTGGAGACGTCGAGCGGCGGTGCCGCCGCTACCTTGCGCCACTCCTCGATGCAGCTCGCCGAATCTCCGAGTGAGGCTCGCGAACGGACTACGACGTCGCCACACTGAGAGCGAATCTGACGCGTCGTAGGGCCGGTGGGGATCGAACCCACGACCGAGGGATTATGAGTCCCCTGCTCTGACCACTGAGCTACGGCCCTAAGTCAACTGCGGGGTGGCTCCCAGAGCAGGACTCGAACCTGCAACCTAGCGGTTAACAGCCGCTTGCTCTGCCAATTGAGCTATCTGGGAATAGCGGGTCCACGTTACCATCCGGCCCTCGCGGGCTACTGCTCG
>JAKBCI010000154.1 GCA_021807965.1 Actinomycetes bacterium | reverse complement strand
AGAGTACGGCGTCTTTGTTCGAGCCCAACAGGGTCTATCGCAACTCGCCGCGGACAACGAATTTGAGGTTGTGGTGGCGCCAGATCACGTCGTCACGACCGAAGACGCGGCGGCGGCTACCGGCTTATTCGCCGGCCAACGACTCGATTGTTTGGTGGTGTTGCTGGCTACGTGTACGACCTCGGACCCGATTCTCGAACTGGGCAGACTCGGCGTGCCACTTTTGCTGTGGGCGGTGCCCGAACCCCGCTTCGACGGGCCCGTGCAGCTGAACTCCTACGTGGCCCTCCAGATCGCCGCGTCCACGCTGCACCGACACAACGACACGTCAACGACGTCACCCGTACGCTACGAGTGCCTTTTTGGCGACGTAACGGAACCGCGATTCAGTGAACCATTTCTCATCATCGTTCGAACGGTTCGAGTGTGGCGGACCCTCGCGTCATCGCGCGTCGGACTGGTCGGCGATGTGGCGCCAGGGTTCTTGAACCTCAATTACGACGCTGCGGAACTGAGGAGTCGCCTTGGCGTCGAGATTGTTCGGCATGACGTTTCGGTTCTGTTGCACAACGAGTACTCGAGCAAAGACGTGGACCGGGTGGCCGCGGCGATGTGTCGGGCCGCGCGAGAGGTCAATGTGCCGGCGGCCAGCGTCACAGCGTCTGCCGTCGTCTACCTGAATTTACGTCGACTAGTCGTAGAGCACGGCTATCGAGCGCTCGCGGTCAGAGATTGGCCCGAGTTGCAATCGCTCGCGCACCTTTCACCACTGCTCGCCATGGCGTGGCTCAGCGAACAAGACGGAATTCAGTCGCCTGCGAAGGGGATGCGCTGGGGGCGGTTTCTCTTCTCGCCTTGCAGGCGGCGTCTGGTTCGATGAGTACGTTGCTCGACATCGGACCAGCGAGTCCCCGCGGCACCGAGCTGCTCGTTTGGCACCTGGGCTCGTCACCGCATGGTTTTGCCAACGATCTGGGTGTCACCTACGAACCTCACAGCACGCTGGGCCGCAAGGGCGACGGGCCATTCGGTGTCGTGGTCGATCAGCAATTCGCGAGCGGTCGAGTCACGTTGATCAATTTCAGCGACGGCGGTAAGACGCTGTTCGTGGCGGGCGGCCGCTTGGTGGACGGCGAGCTTCCCGGACCTTCGGGTGATCGCGGTTGGCTGATCGAGGCCGAACTTCGTGGCTCGCCAGTCTCCATCCAGACTTTGCTCGATACGTCACTTCGTCGCGGACTCTCGCATCACTGTGCGTTGGTTCGCGGGGATTGGCAAGTCGAAATGTCCACGCTAGGGTCCTGGCTCGGACTCGATGACGTTGAGCCTCAAGGTCGACGGTTGGGATCGCACGTTAGCGAATGAGATGCGCTGACCGGCGCGTGGCTCAGTGGAGCGTGCGGCTAGGGGCATGGCGTCGAGCGACCAACGGGGTCGCGTTGCCGGCGTCGACGCGTCTACCGCCTCACCGGTTCCAACTGCACTTTGGTAAGTGAGTTTCGATGTGACGTCCATCACGCATCGGCGCGGCGCGACATTCCGAGGATCGCGAGCTTTGGCACATCTTCAATGAGTCGCCTGGTGTACGGGTCAGTCGGATGCTCGAGGATCTGGTCAACCGTCCCGGCCTCGACGACTCGGCCCTCGTTGAGCACGACCGTCGTTTGCGCGATGGAACGTACCAGCGCCAAGTTGTGAGTGATAAAGATCATTGCCAAGTGCTGTTCGCGCTGGAGTTTTCGGAGCAGCTCAATAATGACGGCCTGTACCGAGACGTCAAGGGCGGAGGTGACTTCGTCGCATACCAGGACGTCGGGCTTCACGACCAGGGCTCGAGCAATCGCGACGCGTTGGCGCTCACCGCCCGAAAGCTGATCGGGGTAGCGATCGAGGAAGTCCACGCCGAGTGAGACATCGCTCAGTACCTGCGTCACCCGATCGTCTCGCGTGCGCGCATCCAGCTTCCAGAAGTGCTCGAGTGGCTGTGCCAGTATTTGCCCGATCGTCTTTCGCGGATTGAGCGACGTGTACGGGTTCTGAAAAATGTATTGAATTCGCCGCAGCACTTCTCGCGGCCTCTTCTTCGCTCCCGCCGCCAGGAGATCGCCATCGAACCGCATCGAACCATTCCAATTCGAGTGCAGTCCGACGATGCACCGCGCGAGTGTCGTCTTGCCAGAACCAGATTCGCCGACGACGGCTACGCAGCGATCGGGTTGCACTTCCAAATCAATGGCGTGCAGTATCGGCTTTGGTCCGTAGGAGGCCGAAACGCTCCGCAGCGCCAGCAAGGGCTCGGACTCGCTCGAAGGTACGACGTCGACCACTACCCGATCGTGCGCGGCGAACTGAATATCAGAGGCGCGATGGCATCGCACGACGCTTCCGTTTACGGTCGTTGGTAGTGGAGCCTCGCGTCGACAGAGCTCTACCGCGAACGAACAGCGAGGGGCGAAGGAGCAGCCCGGCGGTCGTTGACCGGGACGAGGCGGCTGACCATCGATGCCCGTGAGTACTTCGGCCCGCTCTGGCGAAGGGGCGGCGGCTAGCAGCCCTCGCGTGTACGGGTGGATCGGGCAGTCGAAAACCTGTCGGATGGGTCCCAACTCGACAACGCGGCCCGCGTACATAACGGCGACCTGGGAGACGAGTCCACCCACGACGGCCAGGTCATGGCTTACGTATACCGCGGCGACGCCGTACGAGCGGCAGAGACTCTGGATGGTTTCGAGGACGTGACGCTGACTGGAGACATCCAGGCCCGTAGTGGGTTCGTCGAGGACAATGAGCGACGGACGACACGCGAACGCCATGGCGATAGCGAAACGTTGCTGCTGACCCCCGGAGAGCTGGTGCGGATAGCGTCGAAGCATGTCGGGATCAGCGTCCATGTGCACTTCGCGGAGCACCTCAACTATGCGATTCCTAACCCCGTCAACCGAACCCGGGTGTGACGTCAACGCTTCGGAGAGTTGCGTTCCGATCTTGAGCGTGGGATTGAGGGCGGCGGCCGGGTCTTGGGGGACGTAGGAGACTTTCGCCCCGCGAACCTCGCGCAACTCGTGGGGACTCATCGCCAGCAAGTTCGATCCGTCGAGCACGATCTCGCCAGCGCTGACTCGTAGCCCGCGGCGCGCGTAGCCCAACAGCGCGAGAGCGACCGTGGTCTTACCGGAACCGGACTCACCAACCACTCCGAGAACCTCGCCCGCGTTGACAGTGAACGACACGTCGCGCACGACTTCGACATCGTCATTCGCGAGGCGAATCTCCAAGTTCTTGACCACGAGACGCGACGGTGGTGGCGGGACGGCACTCATACGCTCTCCCGACTTGGCAATGACACCTGCTCCGTGAGCGCGACAGTCGCGTTTCGACGTTCGACGCCGATGGCCACCCTGGCGACGGCGTCGGTGAAGGTATTCACGCCGATCGTGAGGAGGGCAACGAGTAGGGCAGGAACGATAACGCCCCACGGATTGATCTGCAGGCCAATCCTGTTTTCGTTGATCATGTAGCCCCAGTTGGGGGCTGGGGGCGCCTGACCGAAACCGAGAAAGGCCAGACCCGAGATGATGACAATGGAGTACGTGAGGCGCAAGCCCGCCTCCACCATGAGTGGAGACGTGAGATTGGGAACGATCTCTGACCACATGACCTTTGCGGCGCGAACTCCCTGTAGTTCGATCGACTTCACGTAGTCACGTTCAGAAATGTCAAGTGCTGACGATCGCAGCACCCGAGCTACCTGTGGCGCGTGTGAGAATCCGACAGCGATCACGATGAGCCAAAGTTTTGGTCCCACGAGACTGACGAGCAGCAGCGCGAAGACGAGCGACGGAAACGCGAGAATCACGTCAACGGTCCTCATGATGAGACCGTCAATCCTTCCGCGCAGATAGGCCGCTGAGATACCCGCGGCACCACCGATCACGATTCCAAAGACGGTTGAGGAGAGCGCCATGAGAAGCAGCACCCAGCCACCATCGAGAATCCTTGAGAGCACGTCGCGCCCTATGGTGTCCGTGCCGAGCCAATAGTGCGCGGTGGGCGTGGCGAAGGGAGCGCTGACGAATGCGGTGGCCGAGTACGGCGCGACAAAGGGGCCGACGACAGCGATCAGGACGACGAACGTCGTGATGATGAGACCGACGCGCCCTCGAGCAGATCGAGCGGCGGCACCGAGCGCGGCGAATCCCTGTCGCCGGTTCGAACCGGTGCGCGTCGGTGACCTAACTGATCTGCTCATCGGGCGATTCGTCGGCGTGGGGTAGCGAGCAGTGCGATGACGTCGGTGAGGATATTCACGAACACGTAGAACGCGGCTAGCACGATGACGATGAACTGGATCACCGGGATGTCACGGTTTGAAACTGCGTTGATGAGTCCCTGACCGATCCCCGGATAGTTGAACACGTTCTCGACGATGACGATGCCGCCGGCGAGGTAGAGGAAGTTGAGTCCGATCACCTGGATCGTGGGGGCAATGGAATTTGGCAGAGCGTGGAACAAGACGATTCGCCACGGCTTCACGCCCTTCAACTGAGCCATCTCGACGTAGTCCGACTCGAGCGCCTCGATCATGGATGCCCGCATCATTCGAAGGGTGTACGGGATGATGACGATGACGAGGGTGGACACGGGCAGCACCAGCACCTTGGGATTGTTCCAGGCGTACGTGCCCGCGGGGACGATGGAGACGGCCGGGAGCAGGTGGAAGGCTAGTGTCGCGAACAGAACGATCAGGCCGATCGCTACGACAAACTCGGGGGACCAAAACTTTGGCTCATCGTG
>JAKBCI010000153.1 GCA_021807965.1 Actinomycetes bacterium | reverse complement strand
CGGCGACGCGGCGACCCAGCCCGGGGCCGTCTGCGGCGAGGGGAAAGGTGCTGCCGGGCGAACTCGGGGTCGTAACGTGGTGTCGGACCGGCTGAGGACTGTCGTGACGCGGGGAGTACGGAACGAACCCATGGAGCTAGCTGACCTTTCGACGCTGCGACCGTGAAGGTGGCCCGAGGTTACCTCGACCGACCCTGAACGGTTCGGTGCAGCGACGCAATACGAAATCCGTATTCGCCATTGTTCATCGCGACGACGAGGACAGACGTCGCTCGCGGTGCGCAGCGAAGACATTCCTGTGGTATTTCTCAGCCGAGGAGGTAAGTAATTACCGCGATTCCTCGTGATTCGCCGCGCCGCCTGGGTCGTCTCAGTCCCAACCGTCTCACAATGATTTGACAACAGAAACACAACGAATGAAAACTGTGGGTCGCAGGGGCGCGCGGAGTAACCGATGAGTTTAGTAGCGAGGGAACAGTATGCGTAGGGCTTCTCAATTCCTGACGAACGGCGGCAGTGCGGGGCCCGCACCCCAGAGGCGATCGCGCCACGTGACCGGTCTCGAGCGTTTCGGGTCGGCCGGTGCGCTGTTGACAGTGGTGCTTTCGTTCACGACCGTATTCGGGGCGTTCGCGACGAACGCCGGTGCGGCGACCACCACCGGTGCACCCGCAGTGACGCACGTTCTCGCCCACGATGGCGGTGGAGGTAACAACGGCAACGGAAACGATGGTAACGCCGGCCACAGCGGCGACGGAAGCCCGTCGGGCAACAACGGCAACGACAAGTGTGTTGGCAATGCCCCCAATGCGCCTGGTGGACCCACGCCTTCGGCCCGTTCGCCGCACGGTGATTCGCAAGACGGCCCCGGTTGGGACAACGACGGCGATGACTACTGTGCGAGTTACACGGTCACGTTCGACGCCAATGGCGGCAGCGGTGTGATGCAGCCGGAGACGGCGAACGCACAGACGCCGCTCACCGTCAACAGGTTTACTTGGAGTGGTCACACGTTCACCGGATGGAACACCGATGCCAACGGCAATGGCACCTCGTACGCCGATGGATCGACCTACTCATTCACGGCGTCGGTGACGCTCTATGCGCAGTGGACCCAGAACCCGATCACCTGTTCGACTCAGACTGATCACTTCCGTACGGCGCACGATGATCAAGGTGACGGGGGTAATGGCCCTGGCGATGCGGACAACGATGGTGACGACAGTGGCAACTGCCCACCGACGTCAGCCACGTTCAGCGTCGCCAAGTCGGCGATCGTCTCGGGCAGCGACATCAACTACACCATCACCGCGACCAACTCCGGATCGGCCTCGGGCTCGGTGAGCCTGAGCGACGCGATCCCGGCGGGCACGACCTACGTGAACGGTTCGGTCGCGTGTGCGAGTGCGACCTGCGGCGAGTCGAACAACACCGTCACCTGGTCCGCGACCGTCGCGGCCTCGGGATCGGCGACGCTCACCTTCAGCGTCAGCGTCGATCCGACGACGACGTCAGTCGTCAATACCGCCTACTGGTCCGGGCCGGGCTGTGCCTCTAGCACCTGTCCGACCAACACGGTGACGACGCCGACGACCGACACGGTGACGCTGGAAGGCAATGACGGCACCTTCACGGGTGGCGCCACGAGCACCACCACGAGCTGCCCGATCGGCGGGGTGATCACCCTGGCGAACCTGACCGCGCCCACCCGCGCCGGGTACACCTTGGCTGGCTGGTCCACGACCTCAACCGGGTCGGTCATCGCAACAGCGACGATCGGTTGCTCGACGACCACCCTCTACGCGCAGTGGACGGCTAACAACTCTGGACCCGTGACCGACACGGTCACCTTCAATTCCGAGGGGGGTTCGGCGGTATCGCCGGTCTCTGGGGCCGACGGAACGTACGTCTCGCTGCCGGGCGCGCCAGTGCTCGCCGGCTACAGCTTCGACGGTTGGTTCTACGAGCCAAGCGGCGGCTCGCCGGTGACGTCGCCCTACAAGCTGGTCGGTACGTTGACCCTCTACGCCCAGTGGACGGCCAATGGCGGGGGCGGTGGCGGCGGTGGTTCGGTGATTAATACCGCGACCATCTCGATTACCAACATGCCCGCCGCACCCGAGAAGGGATCGAGTTTCACGCCGACCTACGCAACCAATAGCGACGGCACGGTCATCACGTGGCGGACGTCGACGCCGAGCACGTGCTCGCTCTCGACGTCGAGCCAACCAACCCGCGTGACGTTCGTCGGAACGGGAACCTGCTCATTGTCAGTCACCGTCGCGGCGACCGCGGACTACACCTCAGCTACAGGCACGGCGACGACCCAGGCGAGCAGCGCGGTCGCGAACAAGCCACTCAAGTACCCGCTGACCCTGACCGTGGTCGGTACCGGAGCCGTTCGTAGCAGTGCTGGATCGATGAACCTTCGTCACGCCGGTTCGGTCGCGCGCACGTTCAACGCGAAGGCGCTGGTGAGCTTTACCGCCAAGCCGCTTCCCGGCTTCGTCCAGCGCTGGAGTGGCGCCTGCTCGGGCACGGCGCTCACCTGTCGTGTCACGATGACCAACGCCAAGCACGTACGCGTCGCGTTCCGCGCGGCGGTCACGATGCCCGTGTTCTACTTCGCGACGAACATGAGCAACATCACCATGCCAGCGGCGCAGGTCGCAAAGTTCCGCGCCGACCTGGTGACGTTGGTGAAGCTCCACGTGAAGACGCTCACGATTCGCGCCTACGCCGACTACCGAAACGGTGCGGCCTACAACCTGGCGCTCAGTCAGCGCCGAGCGAACAGCGTGACGGCCTTCGTCGAGAACCTGCTGGTGCAGTCCGGGTTGCCGCGGATGCCGATCAGGAACCTGGGGATGGGCATCCTTCGCGCGTCAGCGAACCTGCAGTTGGACCGTAAGGCCATTATTCAGTACATCTGAGCAGTCCACGTCAGTTGTCCGAGGGCCGATTCCGATTCCGCGGGGTCGGCCCTCGAGTACGCGGGACCGACGGCGTTTCGAACGCACGGTGACTGGCACGACGAAGCGTAGTCAGGTGAACCGCTCGGCGAGTGGCGAACGTCACGGAAACCTTGGGCCGGACTCTGGTGCACGACTCGAGGTCGATCGCGGCGTGGATGGCACCGATTGGTTGGCCCGCCAAAGACCGCTGGTGACCCGAGCGAGCCGTTTCGGCGAGGGCCGCGCCGCGACGATGGTTCGACCTGGTGGTCAGGCGCTGCGACAACGTTTGCGTCGAGGTCGTCAACGGTGCGTTCGGGCGATTCGGGGAGACCTTGTCTCGTAGAGTATAGAGATGGTGAGACGAGGACGACACCGCAGCGGTGGTCGCACGACGCCCAAGGGGACCCGGCCCGGCGAGTTCACCCACTCAGCGAGCCACCACGACCGTTCGGGCGAGCCGCCACTGCTCGCTGACATCCGCCGCACGCTCGACTCTCGCGAACCATTGGATTTCTTGGCTCTCGCGAGCAGTCTGATCGCCGCGCTGGATCCGCGGCAGGATAACCCGTTCGAGCGAGCAGCCGACGCGGAGAACCCGCGGCCCACGCTCGTCGAGTTCACCGACTCCTTCATCGGCACCGATCGCGTAGAGGCGACCGCGGTGCTCGCGGTGCTCGCTGCGTTGTCAAACGATGAGCTCCAACACGCTCGCGTGCGACGCGAACTGGCGAGGCGAGACCACACACTGCCCCCGTGGCTCGCCACGCTCGACGCGAGCGCGGCGACGAGGGCCGTGGTGATGAGCCACGTGCTCGGCGACGGGGACAACGTGATGGTCGAGCTCACGATGCCGACGGGTCACGCGTTGAGTTTCGTCACCTATATCGACCACAACCTGGGCACCGTCGTGAAGGACGCCTACCCGGTGCCGGACTCGCTCGAGAACGTCGTGTCTCTCATGGCGAGCGCGAGTGACGATCCCGATATGACCTTTCGCGACCTCAGCCTCGCCGACGCGCGCGAGCGCATCACCGCCGCCATCGAGCTCGGCGCGATGACCTACCCACCGTTTGAGACGGACACCTGGCCGGCCTGTCGACCCCTCGTGGAGTGGGTGACGCGCCTGCTCCCGGCGGGCGGGACCGGCTACGTCCGACCCACCTGGGACGAGGGGGCCACGCGTGATCTCGCGGCGCGGTTCTTCGCGAGTCCCTACGGTGCCGATCTCGACGACCGCGACCACCGGAGCCTGCTCGAGTCGATCCTCTGGTTCGCCACCGACTACGGGCCCGGCGATCCGCTGCGGTGGAGTTCGGTCGCCGTCGAGATCCTCCTGCTCGACTGGCTGCCGCGCAAGGTCCTCGCCGAGACGCCGTACCTCGCGCTCGCGCCCGACCTGCTTCGCGCCTTCGTGCGCTTCTGTCACGCCGAGCGGGGCATTCGAACGACGCTCACCGACGAGACCCTCGAGGCCGTCGACCGCTACGAATCCGAGTACCTTGCGCGCATCAACGCACCACATTTGCGCGGCGCCGCAGCGTTGCTCGCCGCGTCCGGTCTCCTTAACGACGAGGACCTGGCGGACTTCGATGACGAGGACCTCAAGGACGCCGAGGACTACCTGGACTACGCGACCTACGCCCTCGGGTGGCTCCTTGAGGCCGTCGGCGGTCCCGAGGCCCTGGTGACCCTTAACGACACGGCCCTGCCCGATCGGGCGTTTTCGTGGACCGGTATCGCGAAGGACACCGTCGAGCGGGTCGCTGAGGTGCTCGATCACTGTGACCGGTTCTGTGACGAGGTGCTCGACGTCGAGTACCGAAGCGCCTGTCGACGCTTCCTCGAGCGGGTGGCGCGCGGCGACCCGGCCGTC
>JAKBCI010000152.1 GCA_021807965.1 Actinomycetes bacterium | reverse complement strand
ATGCCCGGGAGGAACTCGAAGAAGGCGACGGCACCCACCACGCCCTTGGCGACGGTGATAAAGGGGATGAGATTGCTGCTCAGCGTCTTCACGTTGTCCGAGAACCCGATCACCGTCGAGTACGCGAAGAGCAGGTAGCTCACGACCATGATCACGACCGAGGTGAAGACGGCGCGCGGCACGTTCCGGCGCGGATCGTTCGTCTCTTCGGCGAGGGCGGCCGAGTTCTCCCACCCGATGAAGAGGTAGATCGCGAGCGGGAAGCCCGCGGCGAGTCCGCGGAATCCGTTCGTGATGTTCTTCGGATTAAAGGGCGCCGCGCTCAGGTGCCCGTGAAACTTGATCAGCGCCGCGATGCTGACGACGACGAGCACCAACATCTCAAAGGCGAAGAAGAAACCCGCGATCTTGGTCGACACCGAAATCCCGCGCACCATCATGAAAGCGGCGAAGGCTAGAAACACCAGGGTCCACACGATCCAGGGCACGCTTTCGAGACCCGAGACGTTGTAGTTCTGCAGGAGTATCTGAAAAAAGCCCCCCACGATAGCCACGACGGACGCCATCGCCGCGATGTAGCCGACTCCCGTGAGCAACGCGGTCGTCACCCCGGTGCGCGGACCGAAGGACTTGCCGACAAAGGTGATGAAGCCGCCGGTTGACGGCATGACCTTGGTGAACTCGGACAGTGTGTTGGCAAGGAACGCAATCGCGATGCCGGCCGCCAGAATGGTCAGCGGCGAGGCGACGCCCGCGGTATAGGCGAGAAAGCCGAAGCCGAAGAAGAAGCTCATCGCCGGACCGATGTTCGCCATCGTCGCGGCAGCGATGTCGATGAGCCCCAGCACCCCGCGGTGCAGGCGCTCGTGCTCGCCCCCTACCGCGGGGACCTTGGCCCCCAGTGATTCCGGTGTGAACGCTTCGCTCATACATCCTCCTACTCGTTACGCGCGCACCGTTGCGCACTGACGCTAACCAACGTTTCCTCGAACGTAGTAGAAGTCAAGCGCCACACTCGTCATTAAACGGGCTCTTGCTAAAAGAATTTTTGACGCCACCGCGCGCAACGTCGCGACGTTGCCGTTGCCTCCGACGAGTTCCCTGATGCCGCTAGTAGAACGGGCTCACGCGCAACAGTCCGCTGTCGCACGGCGCGATCGGGTACTCGAGCGTGATTGGCAGCACCGGACCACCGACCGCGACCGCCACGGTAACGACGGCCGCGTTCGGGCACGTTGTCTCGGTGCCGCTGGTCACGTCGCTGTAGGCGACGGAGAACGAGACCGACGATCCCTGCACCAGCGTGAGCACCTTAGGCGGCTGGTTAGCCGCACTACTGATGAAATTCGCGGGGTTGCCCGCAGTCGGCACCTTGACAGTCTGTTCGGGCAGCGCCGCACCACTCGCACTGCGCAGGCCGAGCACGGGCCAGCCGTCCAACGTGCAGGTTCCGGTGGTGCGCTTCACAAGCGTCGATGACGTCGAGATCGTGCCCGCGGCACCTTGGGCAAGATTGAACGTGCCCGTGAAGTCACTCCCGCTACACGCGGCGGGACCAGCGATCGTCGTCGTGGTCGACGTCGTCGTCGACGAGGTCGTGGTCGACGTTGTCGTCGTCGTGGCGTGCGCGTGGATTCGCCCGAGCGTCACTACCGCCACGAAGGCGAAGAACAGCGCCAGCGAAATGACGGCTCGCCTCACTCGTTGAAGTCTTCGGGGCGAACCGTGTTCAAAAACTCGCGCAACTCGGCCACCAGGTCGGCTTCACTCTCGTCGTTCTCGTCGCTTTCGATCACCTCGAGGCCATCTTCGACGTGCATGATTCGTCCTGCGCTCGCCATCAGTGCGTCGGCCACCAAGATGGGCGCTCCAACGCGCAGGGCCAGCGCGACGGCGTCGCTCGGCCGGGCGCTCACCGTCACCTCGTGACCGGCGCGGGTCAAGCGGAGGTCCGCAAAGAAGGTGTTGTCGTCGAGGTCAGTGATCTCCACCGCAAAGAGGCGTGCGTCGAGCGCGGCGATGACGTGGCCCATGAGATCGTGAGACATGGGACGCGGCGTCTCCACGTGCTGCAGCGCGTACGCGATTGCGGTCGCTTCCGGTGCGCCGATGAAGATCGGCAACACCCGGTCACCCCCCACCTCTTCGAGCAGCAGCAGCGGGGTCGCCGAGCCAACGTCGACACGAACCGCCCGCAACACCACCTCAATCACGCTGCCAGCCTAGACCGCGGCGCCACGGCTGGCACGTCGCTACTCGCTCAGGTAGTCGCCCATCACTCGTTCGTACAACGATGCGCGCAACGCCGCCACGTCGGCGGCGACCGACCCGGTCAACTCGCGGGCGCGATCGGCGCCGATGTTCGAGCCCGGTTGTCGAAGCGGTGCAGTCCACTCGTCTACGATGCCAATCTCGCGTTCGACCACCCGGCGAAGCGCCGCCAGGCGTCGCGGCTCGACGCCGCGCACGACCAGGGCGGCCGCGGCTCGAGCGATACCAACGTCGTCGACACTAAACACCGTCTCACCCTCCTCGACCCGAGGGTTAAGTAGGCCGACACTTACCAGGTCGTTCACGAGTTTCGCTGACACGTCCGCGCTGAGCAGGAACGCCGCCGTCGAGAGCGACGAGGTCACGGCGGGTTCCTCAACGCCGTTGAGTTCGCGCAGCGCCGCACGCGCCGCGGGCGCCACTTCGGCGGGCACGACGGCGCGGACCGAAGACACCACGGCCTCTCGAGCCGCTTGACGGCTGACGCGCGCAGCCGGCTCGTCGTCGAGAAGTCCCTGTTCGATCAGACGAACCCGCACGACGCGAAGGGGAACGAACTCTTCGTTCGCCAGGCGGATCGCCTCGCGCAGGCACGCCACGTCGCGTTCACAGTAGAGGCGGTATCCCTTTCGACTTCGCGCCGGACGAACCAGTCCCTTGTCCTCGTAGTAACGAATCTTCGAGAGCTCGACGTCCGGGAACTCCTGGCGAAGCAGTGCGTGCACCTCACCGATGCGCATGGTCGGCACGCCGGGCGTCACGACGCCGCCCAGAACACGAGCTTGAACTTGCCGATCTGCACCTCGTCCGCCGAGTGCAGCGTCGACTCCTGGACTCGCGCACCATTCACGTAGGTGCCGTTCAGCGAGTTGAGGTCTCGCAGCGTGATGCGTCCGCTGGCCGTGCGCGTGATGATGGCGTGGTGACGCGAGACCGAGACGTCGTCGAGCAGCAGGTCACTGTTCTCATGGCGACCCACCGTGGTCACTTCTTTGTCGAGCTCGTAGCGGCTACCGGCCGTTGAGCCTGACGCGACGACCAGTACGTCGGTGTGGCTGCCGCCGGGTCCCTCGCCCGCGCCCGGGTGCAGGACCTCGGGCACACTCACCACGGGTATCGCAATCGTCTCGGGTGAGGTTGACGAGTGCTGGGGTGCCCCGCAGGCCCAGCAGTAGTTCGCGTTGGCGTTCAAGATTTCGCCGCACCGACGACAGTTCACGCGAGCCACCCTACCCAAGTTTCGCCGACGACGTCGGGGCTAATTCGAGGTCAACGTGCGATAGGCGTTCGCGTCCAGCAGGGCGTCGAACGACTCGTCGGCTACACCCGCGATGTCGCAGAGCCAGCCCTCGCCGTACGGGTCACCGTTGATATGTTCGGGATTACTGCGCAGCGTCTCGTTCACCTCGGTGACCGTCCCCGACACGGGTGCGTAGATCTCGGACACTGACTTGGTGGACTCCACTTCACCGATGACGTCTCCCGCCTCGACCGTCGTGCCGACCTTGGGCAGGTCCACGAACACGACGTCGCCCAGCGCATCCTGTGCGTAGTCAGTGATGCCGACGCGCACCGCGGTATCCGTGCGTCGCGCCCATTCGTGGTCACGGGAATATCGCAAATCTTCGGGTGTCCTCATGAGTGGCAATCTACTCCACCACTCGCCCGACGCGTCCAGTTCGCAGTGCCCGACTGGCTGGCCCGACGTAACCCACTAGCACCAGCCAGGAGAGCGTCAGGCCCGCCAGCCCAATGCCCCAGCACGCGCCGCGAGCCCAGTGCTGCCACGTCGCCAACGCAGCGTGGTGATCGTTACTGGTGAGCAAGAACAACGGATACGTGGTCATGAGCGCAAACGTCGACACCTTGCCCCACCACAGGACGTCGATGCGGGCCGCGCCCATCAGGGCGAGGATCAGCGTCGAGACCGAGACCACGACTTCGCGCGCGAGCGTCGCGAGGGCGAACCACCACGGAACACCCGCCGCCGCGGCCACCGCAACGAGCGCGGTGACCACGAGCACCCGGTCGGCCACCGGATCGAGAATCTTGCCCACGCTCGACACCTGGTTGAAGCGGCGCGCCACGTAGCCATCAACCCAGTCAGTCGCCCCGAGCACGCCGAGCAGCCACGCCGCGAGCGCGCGGTGGCCAGTCCCAAAGAGCAGCCACAGAAAGAGCGGCAACGCCGCGAGGCGCGCGAGCGTGACGGCGTTTGCCCAGGTGCGCCAGGTCAGTTGCGAAGCGACGTCACCCACGGTGAGTTCACGCAATGGTGATGGCGTCGTCCAAAAATACGTCCTGCACGGCGTGAACGAGAGCGGCGCCCTCGTCAATGGGTCGCTGGAACGCCTTGCGACCCAAGATCAGCCCTTGACCGCCGGCGCGCTTGTTGATCACCGCCGTGCGCACGGCCGACGCCAGGTCGTTGCTTCCCTTGGCCTCCCCGCCCGAGTTGATCAGGCCAATGCGTCCGGCGTAGCAGTTGACAACTTGCCATCGAGTGAGGTCGATGGGATTGGACGTGGTCAGCTCGCTGTAGACGCGTGGGTCGGTCTTGCCGAACTTGAGCGCGTTGTAGCCGCCGTTGTTCTCGGGCTGCTGCTGCTTGATGATGTC
>JAKBCI010000151.1 GCA_021807965.1 Actinomycetes bacterium | reverse complement strand
CCCGTCAGGTCGACGACCTGGAGCGGCGACTCGGCTGACCTACTCGGCGGTCTCGGCGTCGGCCACTATCAACCGCGGGCCGGACGGCCAGTCGAAGTACCGCCACGTCCAGTTGATCATCACGCGCAAGCGGTTGCGGAACCCCACGAGGTAGAACAGGTGTAGGCCAAGCCAGGCGAGCCAGCCGAGCGTTCCGCGGATGACGCCGCCCCTCGGTAGTTTGGCGACCGCGGCGCGTCGTCCGATGGTCGCCATAATCCCCTTGTTGCGGTACATGAAGGGCTCGAGCGGCTCGCCGCGGACCACGTGAAGAATCTGGGCCGCGCAGTGGCGACCCGACTGGATCGCTACCGGCGCCAGTTGCGGGCAGACCTCGTCATCCGAGAGCGGTACCGCCGCCGCGTCACCAACTGCCCACACGTTCGAGCACTCCCGGCAGCGAAGATCGCGTCCCACTGTCGCGCGCCCCCCCGGACCGGCCACGACCGACAGCTCGTGCGTGAGGGTCCCCATGGCGGTCACGCCCGCCGCCCACACCACCGCGGCGGTCTCGACGCGTTCGCCGTCGGCGAAGCGAATGAAGCCTTCGTCGACCTCGACCACCGAACGGCCAAACTGGACCTCGACCCCGAGTGATCGCAGCTCCTGGGCGGCGTAGCGACTGGCCGACTCGGGAAACGCGGTCAAGAGCCGGTCCGCTAGATCCACGAGAATCACCCGCACCTTTGACGGCTCCAGCCGCAAGCCGTCGCGGCGAAGCGAGATGCTGATCAACTCCGACAGCGCCCCCGCCGTCTCGACGCCCGTCGGTCCCCCACCGACGACGACGAAGGTGAGCGCCACGGACTCCTGGTCGGCCCGTGCGTCGGCGTCCTCGAGAGCGAGCAGGAGTTTGTTGCGCAAACGGCGAGCGTCGGCGAGCGAATAGAGCGGCATCGCGTACTTGGCAGCGCCAGGTATGGAAAAAAACGCCGCCGTGGCTCCGGTCGCGACAACCAGGTGGTCGTAGGTCAGCCGCGAGCCATCGTCGAGCTCAACGGCGTTGGTGGCGTGATCCACCCGTCGAACCCGACCGTGGCGGAACCCGACGTTCGTAGCGTGACCAAAGATGGTGCGGATCGGGTAGGCGACGTCCGCGGGCTCCAGGCCGGCCGTCGCCACCTGATAGAGCAGTGGCAGAAACGTATGGAAGTTGTGTTGATCGACGATCGTGACGCGCACTTCAGTATTGGCGAGACCCCTGGCGACGGCGACGCCGGCGAATCCACCGCCGACGATCACGACGTGCGGTCGTTGCGCTAGCGCCACCTGACTGCGCGCCACTGGTCGTTGCCCCATGACCTAGTACAGCACAGCGGACACCTCAGCGGGTGCTACGACGACCAAGTACGTAGACGACGGCGCCGACGGCGCCGAGCAGGGCCAAGAACCGGTCCCCGACGACAAACGATAACGAGATGCCGACCGGGATAACCGCCCCAATCACCCAAGCCAACTGCTGGCGCACCGCGAAACGAGCGAAGGTCCGACCCTGGGCGCCTGGGGGCACGTGACGCTGCGTAATCGCGTCGAAGCTCGGTTGCGCGATAGCGGCGCACAGGCCCAACCACCCCGCGAACGTCGCCTGTACGGCGAGATCCGGGAACTCACTGGCCAGCGCAGCGCCCAACGCCGTCGCGAGGAGCGACCACGTGAGCATCGTCGGCTCACGCACGGCGTTACGCACCCGCGTCACCAGGCCGAGGCCCACGAGCGCGCCAACGCCACTCAGCACGAGCGCCAGGGCGAACCAGCCCAAGCCGGCGTGGGCCCGCCGCAGTCCGAAGGCGAGCAGGAACGTCGCGAATCCGACGGTGAAGCGCACGACGGACGCGGCACCCAGCCCCCAGGCCACCGCCGCGTCGCCCAGCGGGTTAAGGGCGTGCCAGTCACGTTCCGCCTGGGTCATCTGGACGAACTCGTCGCGCACGATCTTGGCCGGTCGCTGTAAACGCGTGCTCGCAATGGTCGCACCGATGTAGACAACCGACGCCGTCACGAGCACCGACGGCGCACCGAGCCCCTTCAGCAGTCCGGCCGCGATCGTGCCGGCTAACAGTCCGGCGACGGTACCGAGGAGAGTCAGCTGAGCGTTGAAGCCAGCAAAGCCGGACGTCTCACCGGCGTCACCACGCGGCCAGCCGGCGTTGCCCACTTTCGAGCTGTGCTCGCTGAACTGATCCGTTCGCGCCATTTCGGGAACCAGCGTTCCGCGGGTGACCACGTACAGCTTGGAGGAGATGAGCACGAGGAAGGCCTCGGGATAGAGCCACAGGGAGCCGAGGTGTTGGCTCATCGTCCAGCACAGCAGCGCTCGAGCACCCGCCGAGAGGGCGACCAGCACGCGACGGCCGTTCGGCGACCGGTCGATCAGGGGACCCAAGAGGGGCGATACGACCGCAAAGGGGGCGATCGTGATCAGCAGGTACGCGAGAACCCTGCCCTTGGCTTCGGTCGGCGAGACTGAGAAGAAGAGCGAGCCGGCGAGCGACACCGTCACGAAGGTGTCCCCAGCCATCATGGCGACGTGGACCAGTGCCAGGCGACCGAACGCGGTCGACTGGTCAAAGAGGTCCTGGGTAGACGCCCACGCCAACGAGCCGAGTCCGCGACGACGCACGACTACGTAGCGTAGGTGATGTCCCCCGACAACTCGGGTCCACTCAGTTAGAGAAGCAGGCGCCTCGGTAGATGGTGCTCGGCAGCATGGCCCGATGGCAGTACGTCGCTCGCGACGCCGCGAACCACGCCGCGCGCGCCGTGTCGTAACGCATCAGCTCGGTCACGCCGATCTGGTTCGGCCCGATCGCCAGGGTGGCCCAGAGATAGGCCCACGGCCCGTCACAGCCAAACGCCTCAACCGGGTGCGAGCTCGCAAGGTGAGTCAGGTTCGCACTCAGCGCCGTCGCGCTGCAGTCCGCGGCCAGTGGCGCATCCGTCACGCTCGCCGTGGCGTGGCCAACCGACCAGGCGAGTCCGACTACGACCGCCGCCACCGCCGCCAACCGACCAACGAGCACCCTTTCAGTTTGACACGATGTTCAGCCGCCGAGTGTCTCGGCGCGGTTCACGAGGGACATGAACAAGGTAGCGATCGTGTAATCCCAATCCCCCTGTTCGATGGGTGAGTCGGTGACGTCGTCAAGGATGCGCCCAAAGACGATCGCCTGCAGCAGTACCGCGAGCGAACCCGCCGATACATCCTTGCGCAGGAATCCTCGGTCTTGACCGACCGTGATGACGAGGCTCAACTCCGCCGTCAGGCGCGACTCCGTCGCACCAATGAGTCGCGCGAGTCCCGGTCTCGTCAACGCCGCCGCCACGATTCGAGTCCGCATCGCACGTCCGCGCTGGCGATCAGGTCCGGCCGAGAGCATGGCGATCAAGGGCCGAACCCGCTCGAGATACTCCTCCATATCCAAGGACTCACGACTGGCCAGGGCCAGGTCATCGATGTCGCGCTGCACGAGTTCGCTGAACATCTGGTCGTACGCGGCATCGATCACGTTTTCCCGCGAACCGAAGTGGTGGTACACCGAGCCGTAGTTCACGCCGGTGGCCTCACAGATGTCGGGGATCCGAATCACCGACTCATCGACGACCCACAACCGGTGGGCCACCTCGTCAACTACCGCCCGCATTACCGGAATCGAGCGGCTCTGCTTTGCCATACGAGGATTCTATGCGTGGAGTCGTCAAATCGAAAACTTTTTTTGAAACAAACCAGCGAGACCACTCGCTCGCGTCACGCAACCGTGCTCATCGGTCTCTCGATCCTCGAAGCCCACGAGTCCACGGCGTTAGGACAGAACGCGACGACGAAAGTTGCGTAGCCCGAGCCCGAGGAATAACGCGGCAAAGCCGATCATCACCGGGTAGACGACGTAGAGATGCATATGCGGGGCGTTCGTGAAGGCGGCTCGCATGCCTTCGTTGACGTAGATGAGTGGATTAACGAGCACCAGGGTCTGGAGCCAGTGGAAGGAGCCGTACTCAACCGGCGCCAAACGAGTCCACGGGTAGTAGGTCCCCCCGAGAAAGGTGATTGGAAGAATCACGAAGCCAAACATCAATCCGATGTTGCGCGCCTCGAACGACGTCCCGAGCACCAGGCCGAGTCCGGCCATCATGACGCACGCGAGAGGCACGAGAGTCATGATCTCCAGCCAATGCAGCGAGATGTTCGCCTCGACGCCGGCGGCGTGCACTACCGAGGCGATGGGAAAAACAATCAACGCGGCGATCAGACCCTGCACGGCACCCGACAGCACTTTGGAGATTGCGACGAGCCAGATCGGACACGGGGCCTGGACCCGGTCCTCGATCTCGCGAGTGAAGCCAAACTCCTGCGCCAAGGTGAGCGCAATGGACTGAACGCCTTGGAACATGATCGAAATTCCGACGACGCCGGGTACGAGGATGGTCGCGAAGCCCGAGGAGCCAGCTGAACTGCCGCCGATGGCCTGGCCGATCTTGGGGAAGACGAAAAGAAAGACGAAACATAGCAGGAACGGCTGAATCAAGGTACGCAACACGAACTCACGGAACGTCTTACGCAAGACCACCAGGTCGCGAAGGATGAGGCCCCCGAGCGCCGAACGGCTAGCGGCCATCGCCGAACGGGTGGGAGCGATTTCGATCGTGCTCGTAGTCATATCTCGCGCAACTCCTTACCAGTGAGGTTGATGAAGACGGTTTCCAAGCTTGGCTCGGCGACCGCAAGATCCACGATGTCAACCTTCGCCCTCTCGGCGATGGCGACGACTTGGGGAATGAGGCGCTCGGCCCCCTGCACTTGCACGGTGACCGAGTGGTCACTGACCCGCGAGTTCACAAAACCGGGCAGCGACGCCACGAGGGCCTTGGCGAGCGCGTCGCCCCCGCCGGCGACTTTCATGGTG
>JAKBCI010000150.1 GCA_021807965.1 Actinomycetes bacterium | reverse complement strand
CGTGCAGAGGTCTGACGCCTTGATGACCTTGTCCTTGATGACCGTCTTCTCGACGCTCGATGCCGTCACCCACTCAGCGGTCAGAAGGACCGAAGGAACCTTCTTCAGGCTGTTGATGGTGGCGACCGAGTCAGTCGACACGCCGTTCACGAGACCCGCCGGCGGACGAATGCCCGCGCGCAGGTAGATGGCCAACGCGGCCGCGGCCTGAGCCTCGAGCCAGATCGGCTTGTAGACCGTGCCGCACTGGTAGCCAGAGATGATGTTCTGGAATCCAGTCAGCGTCGCGTCCTGACCCGTGAAGGGGATCGTCTGGGGCTTGAGGCCCTTGCTCTGCAGGTAGCTGATGATCGGTGCGGCGTTCTCGTCGTTCGGCGTGACGACCGCATTGATCTTCGGGTTAGCGGTGTAGGCACCCTGGAAGTCCGTCAAGGCGACCGAAGGCGTCCACGTTCCGACGTTCTCGAGCACCGTGTTGGACGAGCCACTCTTGGTGTTGTAGCCCGCGCCGTTCAAGACGGCGTCGTAGCCCTGGGCAAACAAGGTGGCGTTGTTGTCAGTCGGTGCACCCTTCATGACGTAGACGACCGGGTTGTTCACCTTCCAGGCCGTCAAGCACGACAGCATGCCCTTACCGATCAACGTTCCCACTGCCACGTTGTTGAAGCTCACGTAGTAGCTGCGGGCGCCGCCTAGCGTCAAGCGGTCGTAGTCGATCACTTTGACACCGCGAGCCTTGGCGTAGGCCTCAATCACCGCACCAGTGGTCGAGTCCAGCGGGTCCAGGACGAGTACCTTGGCGCCACGGGCGATGGCCGCCTGCGCGTCGGTGTACTGCGTCGTGTCGCTGCCCTGGGCGTTCTGAATGGTGAACTGATTCGTCTTCAGGCCCGCCATCAGGAATGCCTTCTTCAGGTACGGTGCGTCAAATTCGGTGTAGCGCGTCGACGTGACGGTGTCTGGCAGGATGACCGCGATCGAGCCCTTGCCCTTCGCAGCAATCTGCTTCAGAAACTTCATCGTCGAGAAGCTCGTGTTGAATGTCTTGTCTGAAACTGTCCTCGCGCTTGCGGAGCTCACGCTCGGCAGCATGGCAGTCACAAAACTCCCCACCAACGCTACAGACGCGAGGGTCCTCGCTGTTTTGAACTTCATTCTCCCCAACCCTTCTGTGACGTCCCGCGACGTCGTTGTTTGTTAATGCTGTATGAACAATCCGTGACCGGCGTTCGAAAAGCAAGATAGCACCTGGGCTTACGTTTGTACCACCACCTACCGCGCCGGGTAAGACCCGACGACTGCAACGCACGGACCCGTCGCCAGGCGTCAGTTCGCTCTACGAGTGCGGAGATTTACGCTTGGCTGGCCTGAAAGGCGAGGACCCGGTCCATCGTTGCCATGATCGCAATCGTCTCGTCCAACGGCATGGCCGGACTCTCAATCTCACCCGACCGGAGGCACCTCGCTACCTCGGCCGCCTGGTAGTGCAGCCCCCGACCCTGGGTCGCGAAGTCGTAGCGTGTCGTCTCCCCGGTTCGGCTCGTGAGTGAGAAGCCTGTCGGACCGTAGAAGCCACCGTCCACGTCGATCCTCGCGTCGGTGCCCACGATGCTCGCGCGCGTCGCGCTGCGCGCTAACGACGTACACGTCAGCACCGCCTGAGCGCCCGACTCGTAACCGAACACCATCGACGTCTGTCCGTCCACGCCGGTGAAGCTCGGGGTGACGGTCGCCTGCACGCTGCTCGGCGTGCCCAGCACCATCGACGCAAACGAGATGGGGTACACGCCGAGGTCGAGCACCGCGCCGCCGCCCAGTTCCGGGGCGAACAGCCGGAACCGCGGATCTGACTCGAACCACTTGCCGTGGTCGGCGTGCACCGCCACGACGGTTCCGAGGGCTTGGCTCGCGAGCAGTTCCCTGATGGCAACGACGTGAGGCAAGAAGCGGGTCCACATCGCCTCCATCGCGAAGAGATTCCGCTCGCGCGCGGCGGCCACGACCCGGCGCGCTTGTTCGGCGTTCATCGTGAATGCCTTCTCGACCAGGACGTGCTTGCCGTGGGCCAACGCGAGCAGCGCATTCTGCTCGTGCATCGGATGAGGTGTCGCCACGTAGACCGCCTCAACCGTCGGGTCGGCGACGAGCGCCTCGTAGGAGTCGTGACGACCCGGGACCTGGAACGCGTCCGCGTACTGATTCATCGAGTCACTCGAACGCGAACCGACCGCGACGATGACGCCCTGTTCGATCAACTGCAGGTCGCGCGCGAAGGTTTGCGCGATTCGACCGGTCCCAATGACGCCCCACCGCACCGGCTCGTCCACCATAACTCCTCTTGACTCGCATCGCCCCGCCGGTGAGATGGTAGCCACCGGCGGCTTCGCCCTCTCGCTGTGCTCGGCGCAAACCAGCGGTGTAGCGCGGTCGCGCCGGAGACGCACGTTTCGTTTCGGGGGCCGTGAGCAGACCGTCGCACCGCATGAGGGCACCGCGGCCGTGACGGCATCGGCCGCGGAGCTCGGCGAGAATGTCGTCGATCTCGAGGTCGACGAACGTGGGGCCGTCATCCCGGTCTTGGGCCGTTGTCCCTTCACCGTCGCGCGCACGATGGCTCGGCTGGGGCTCGCGCCCCAGTTCTACAGTGGCCTCGCCGACGACCAATTCGGTCACGAGTTGCGCGACGCTCTCATCGCTGACGGCGTCGAGGTTGTCATCGAGCGGCCCACGGCCAACCCCACCAGCCTCGCGTTCGCCCAAGCGCATCACCGCAGAGTCACCTACTCGTTCTCCTTGGCGGGCACCGCGGCGTTCGACGTGGACGCGACGACCACTTTCGCGTCGTAGCGCGACCGTCCAGCCCCGGGGGCGCTGTACGTCGGCTCACTCGGCCTCGTCATCGCACCGATGCCGGGCGCCGCGCGCACTGGTCGAGGCCGCCGGGCCCGACACGCTGGTCGTGGTCGACCCCAACTGCCGACCATCGGCAATCTCCGATTCATCGCGCCCGACACCGATCCCCTCGACGCCGTGCACGACGTCGCCGCCCGCGGCGTGCGTTGGCTCATCGTCACCAATGGACAGCGCTCCGTCCAGGTTCTCGTTCCCACGGGCCTCACGATCCACCACGTCGATGACCGGCCAATCGTCGACACGATTGGCCGGTGATGCGCTTCTCGGCGCCTTCGTGGCGTGGTGAGTCGGCCGCGGTCTGGGTCGACAGCCCCTCGACGGCATTCGCGCCGTAAACGACGCGGTCGCTGCCGCCATCGAAGTCGCGTCAATCACCGGTGAAGTCGAGGCGCCGTGCCACCACGAGCATCCGACGTCGTGCACAGCGCCGCGTGGCCGTGGCTGGCGGAATCGCGCCGGTCAAGTCTGTAGCCCGCGACCCGTAGCATCGCGCCATGAATCGATTGGCCTCGTCAGCGTCGGCCTATCTTCGTCAGCACGCCACCAATCCCGTCGACTGGTGGCCCTGGGGCGTCGAGGCGCTCAACCGCGCGCGTGACCTCGATCGACCGCTCTTCTTGTCCATCGGATACGCGGCGTGCCACTGGTGCCACGTCATGGCCCACGAGTCCTTCGAAGACGCGGCCATCGCCCAGTACTTGAATGAGCATTTCGTCGCGATCAAGGTCGACCGCGAGGAGCGACCCGACATCGACGCCATCTACATGGCGGCGACCCAGCTCGTCACGGGACAGGGTGGTTGGCCCATGACGGTCTTTCTGGTTCCCGACGGTCGCCCCTTCCTCGCTGGCACCTACTACCCTCCGTCCGACCGACCCGGCGTCGCGGGGCTCCCGCGGATCCTTCGGGCGGTGCACGACGCCTGGACCACCGAGCGTGCAATGGTGGTCAATCAAGCCGCACAGCTCGACGCCGCAGTGCGACGCGAGGTCACCTTCGTCGACCACCTCGGCCCCTCGGACGAACCCGTCGACCTTGCCCCCGTGCGCCGTCGCTTGCGCGACGAGCTGGTCGCGCGCGTGGACGATGCCGGCGGCTTCGGGCGCGCACCAAAGTTCCCGCGGCCGAGCTACGTCGACGCACTCCTCGATGAGCGAGACGAGCCAGCGCGTCGTGCCGCTGATCTGACACTTCGTGCGATGGCCCACGGAGGGCTCTACGACCACGTCAACGGGGGCTTCGCGCGCTACAGCGTGGATGACCACTGGCGGGTCCCCCACTTCGAGAAGATGCTCAGCGACCAGGCGCTGCTCGCGTTGTCCTACCTGCGGGCGAGCCGCGAGACGGGAAACAGCGAGTGGCGCGAGGTGGCGCTGCAGACGCTCGACTTCGTTCGCCACGAGCTCGCCACGCCCGCCGGCTTCGCCTCGTCCCTCGACGCCGACGCCGCCGGCGTCGAGGGATCACACATCACCTGGACACCGGATGAGGTCGCCTCGGTCCTGGCCGACGCACACCTCGACGATCACCTCGAGCCGGCGCTGCGGCGCTGGCAGATCACCGCCTCGGGCAATCTCGACGGGCGATCGGTCCCCGCGCTAGCGCCCGACGAGCCGTTCACCACGCCCACGGACCTCGTGGGCGTCCACCGCGCCCTGCGGGCGGCTCGCAGTCGACGTCCCCAGCCGTCGCGCGACGACAAGGTGGTGCTCGAGTGGAACGCGATGCTCGTCCGCGCCCTATTCGCCACCCTCGACGTGGCGCTCGTCGAGGAGGGCCGAGCGCTGCTCGAGTCGCTTCGCACGACGCACGTCGTTGACGAGCAGTGGTACCGGATCGGCACTGGCGCGGCGCGGGCGACCGCGAGCGACCTCGCGTGGCTCATCGACGCCGAACTCGATGCCTACGAGCTCAGTGGCGACGATGCATGGCTCGATCGGGCGAGCACCGACGCCGCCTACCTGCTCACCCACCACTGGGACGGACCAGTGCCGACGCGTGATGAACCGGTCTCGGGCCGTGGGATCTTCGAGTCGAGCGACCT
>JAKBCI010000149.1 GCA_021807965.1 Actinomycetes bacterium | reverse complement strand
GTGAGTCAAGATCGCCTCGACCCAAATACGGTGACGCTCGCCCGGGTCACGATGCCGAGCCATCGACGAGAGCCGTTGGCCATGGTAACGGCGCCGTTCTCGTCGGGCCGCTCGCTGCGGCCGGGCTGACCGGCCGATCGGCCGCGCGGATCGGCCGCGTTCCGTGACGTGATCGGGGACATTCAGAAGCGTCGCGCGAATAGTCAGCGTAACGAAGTCGCACTGCGCCGACGCGGCGTGGCGCCCGTCGGTGATCGTTGGCGAATCGCGTTCCGTGCGTCGAACGCTGTGAGGATCGCCGTTGGTTTGTGCGATGGTACGGAACTCGATTGACTACGCCGGCTCCTTGATCGTGATGCCGCCGTCGACGACGATCGTCTGTCCGGTAATGTACGCCGCCGCTCTCGAGGCGAGAAAGACCGCGACGCCGCCGATGTCCTCGGGGTGACCGATTCGGTGGACTGGCGTGCCCTCCTCGACGTTCTTGAGGAGTTTCTCGTTCTCCCACAGGGCTCGGGACATGTCAGTCTTGATCAATCCCGGGGCGATGCAGTTCGCGCGAATGCCACGCGATCCCCATTCGATGGCCAAGCTCTTCACCATCGAGGAATCGGCCGCCTTGGAGATGCCGTAAACCGCCAGGGTATCGCTACCCTGATTGCCGCCGATCGAGGAAATTAGGATGATGTTGCCGCCGCCACCGTTGGCCATTAGCTTCGCGGCCATGCGCGTGAGCAGGAAGTTCGACTTCACGTTGCAATTCATGATCCGGTCGTAGGCGTCCTCGGGCATCGTCTCCATCGGCCCGAAATACGGGTTCACCGCCGCGTTGCAGACCAAGATGTCGAGTCGCCCCCAGGCGTCGATTGTTCGGTCCATCAGGTTTTGGAGTTGGGCCGGATCAGCGATGTTGCACGGCACGGACAGGGCTTCACCACCCGCGTCGCTGATGGCCGCGACCACCTGTTCGCACGCCGGCGCCTTTCGGCTGGACACGACGACCTTGGCACCGGCGCGGGACATGCTCTCGGCGATCGATCGACCGATTCCGCGACTCGAGCCGGTGATCACCGCGACTTTCCCCGACAGATCAAACATGTATGCATCTCCTTTTCCCTAGTGCGTTACGTCTCAACGCGACGCTCAACGGCGACGCTGCGCGGGCCCTTGGTTCGAAGGGCGACCGCCAATGGATCACGCGTCGTGGCCACTCGCCACTGGCGCGTTGAAGAGTGAGCGCAGATCACGCTTCAGTACCTTGCCGACGGGATTGCGTGGGAGCGACTCGACGATCTCAAGCCGCTCGGGCAACTTGAACGTCGCGATACCAATGTCGCGCAGGTAGGCGACGATCTCATCCAGCGTGGGGGTCTCGCCGGGTCGAGGGACCACGACGGCGCACGCCTTCTCGCCGAGTATCTCGTCGGGGTAGGCGATCACGGCAACGTCGGCCACCTTGGGATGTCCCGCGATGAAGGTCTCGAGTTCGGACGCGGACACCTTCATGCCACCTCGTATAACGATGTCCTTGGTGCGATCGACGTAGTGCAGGTACTGCAGCTCGTCGCCGGCGATCTCTAAAAGATCGCCAGTGATGAGAAAGCCATCGTCATCGAAGGGATCGTTCACGCCGGACGCCGGAAGGTAGCCCGCGAACACCGTCGGACCCTTGATGAGCAGTTCGCCCGGTCTGCCCGGCTCGGTGATCTCTTCACGGGTGGTGATGTCAACGATCTTGACCTGCATCCATTCCGACACCCGGAACGACCACTTGCGACCCGGTACCCCGTAGCGAGGGAAGTACATGGCGCGCTCGGTGGGATCTGGGACGTCGACGGGTCCGCTGAAGAGAACGATGCCCTCGTTGGAGCCGTAGAGATTCAGTATCTCGATGCCGTACTTGTCGCGCCAGCCCTGGAGAAGCGACGGCGCCAGTGGCGTCGAGCCCGAACCCAACAGCCGAAGCGATGAGATGTCGGCGTTAGCGAGCAGGGCTTCGTCGTGCAGCAACTGGGTCAGCAGGGCGGGCGGAGCCACCGTGTACGTCGCCCGGTACCTCGACACCTGTTCGAGGAAGGTGGCCAGATCGAAGGGATGATGCTGGACCAAGACGCCACCCACCCGGAGCCACGGCAGGAACATGCCGTTGATGCCGGCCATGTTGACCATCGGGAACGGATTGATGAGCACGTCGTCTTTGGTGAGTAGCGGGGCCTCGACGGTCGTCCACGACATGGCGATCCAGTCGTAGTGGCTGCGCGGAACACCCTTGGGGGTGCTTTCGGTGCCTGAGGTCCAGCAGATCGTGACGCAGTCGTTGGGGTCGAGTTCGAGGTTCGCGCGGAACGCCGCGAGTGCGGAGCGGTCGTTCGCGGACGCGATGATTTGATCGAGGCCAATGACGCCGGGCGGGACGTTGTCCCCGAAGGCGAGGATCCGCTTCAGCGACGGTATGGTCGCTCGCAGGTCAACGAGCTCACGGGCGGCCTCGCGCGTCTTGCCGATTCGGGTTGACGTGACAAATACCTGGACGTTGGCGACGTTGCTGAGCTTGGTCAACTCGTAGGAGCGATACTGGACTGGAAAGGGCGTGACCGTAGCGCCGAGGCGCAACGTAGCCAGAAACGCCACGACGATCTCGACGCAATTGGGCAGTTGGACGCCGACGACGTCGCCCGGTCCTACCCCCTCATCGAGCAAGACCTGAGCCATCCGATCGACCTGATCGTCGAGCTCGCGCCACGTCAGTTCTCGGAACGGCCCATCGACGAGGTCGGCTCGATTCAACGGATCCACGAGGGCTACGAGATCCGGGTCCTCGCGAACTCGTTGGTCAAACAGCGCACCGATCAGGTCGTCGTTCCAGTAGCCCTTGCCTCGATACTCTGCCACGCGCTCAGCCGGGTGCAGTCCCATCATTGCCTCCTCAAGAACACTTGATCGTGGATAGTGCGCACGATAGTCACGGCGAGTCGGTACGGGGGGTTCCGGAGAGTCCCGCGAGGGACTCCAGGGTGTGAACGCCACCCGGGTCTGACGAAACCGACGAAGGCACCACGATGACCTCGTCCACGCCAGCCTCGGCGTAGCGGGCGAGGCCAGCTCGCACGTCGTCGAGGCTGCCGATCAACGAGACCGACCGGACTAGATCGTCGGGTACGGCTGCGAGGAGTTGCTTGGGGTGCGGACCTTGCCGGGCAAAGTCGACGACGTCACCGAAACCTGCCTCGCGGAACATCTCGCCGTAGCCGGGCGCGCTGAGGTAACCGACGAGGCCGCGGCGCAGTTGCTCGAACGCGTCGTCACTGGGATCCACGGCGGCGGTGACCCACGCCGCGACGCGTGGTGCGCGCCGTTCGGCCCGCAGCGCATCGTCGCGCATCGTTCGAGCTAAGCGTCCGGCTAAGTGGGGTGTGACCAGGTTCACGACCATCCGATCCGCCATCGAGGCCGCCACGCTGATCGCTCCGGAACCGAAGGCCGCGATGGTCAATTCCGAGTGTGGAGGCGCCGCTCGCAGTCGGTAGCCCTGGCTGCGCAAAACGTCGCCGTCGAGGTTCAACTTCTCGCCCGCCAGTAAGACGCGTAGGGCCGTGGCCATCTCACGCAGCGCGAGCGCCGGTCGGTGCTGAACGCGGCCGTGCCACTGCTCGACGACGACGGGGCTCGAGGACCCGATGGCCACGTTGACGCGACGTCCCGTCAGTTCGGCGACTGACGCGACTCCCATCGCAATCATCACCGGATCGCGTACGGCCACCGCAAACGGACCGAGAGTCAGCGGCACGCGCTGCGTGCGTTCGGCAATTACCGCGCCGAGGGCGAAGGCGTCGTAGGTCGCCATCTCGCCGATCCACAGGTCGCTGAAGCCGAGGCGATCGGCGGCGAGCGCGGTCACCAGGACCTCGTCCGAGGGGCGATCCTGCCACAGCCCCAGTGAGACGCCGAGGGAAGGGAGCGATGCGGACGTCATGGTCCCGGTCGTCGATGGCCCCACGGCACGCGCCAGTCACCGTCGCCGTGAACACGTGGGTGAACGACCACGGCACCACGCGGGCACCGAACTCCCCGGCGCCCGCCGGCGCCATCAATGATGTGGGATGCGCCACGGCGCGGACCCGCTAACGCGGCACCAGTCACCGTTCGCGTGCGGCCCGCACCGCCGCCGCTCGTTCGCCTGTCGGGGCAGTGATCCAACGACCTACTCACTCTGGTAAATGTAGTAGACCGCTGACCCGCGCGTCGCGGGCGAGTCGCGTGGTCGGATTCGCGGTGGACCGGTGGTGTCGACGCGCCGCAGTGCGGTTCGCCGATCGAGAACCGCGGTAGCAAGTTGCGCGATGGCACCGCGACTGACCACCGACCAACCGGCGCGGCCACCCGTCTCCGTGCGCCGATCGCGCGAGGCGAACGCAGCTGCTCGGCGTGGTCGATGTCAGCCCACGCCAGGGCGGACGCCACCCGCACGGCGACGCGACGCGACGATTGGCCGTGGTCGCCGCGTTCGCTGAACGACGACGTACCCGCGATCGAACTGGGGTTGCTCGTTGGGTAGTGATGCCGTGGCGTCACCGGTCACGATCCCTCTGGTTGACGATGCAACGTGAGTAGGAACCGGTCGACGGGGGACATCGGTTGGTGGTGTTGAAAGCGCGTTGAGCCAACCGTGCTGGCGAGCCGGTGCGGTTGGTTGTCGGACTGGAGTACATGATCCATAATCATTTTGCATTACGTAGACGACATTGGCATAATACAGTTAGCAGAGTGACGGCGTCGATATTGCCATCGCGAGTGCTGCATGAATACCAAGGGCTACTTGTTACCGGGAGGCTGTAATGTCCGCAACGCAGAAGTTCGACACCATTGTTATCGGGGCGGGTGTCGCCGGGCTCGGCGCGGCGGCGCTTCTCGCTAAAGACCACGGGCAGCGGGTGCTGGTGTTGGAACGCGCGCCATTCATC
>JAKBCI010000148.1 GCA_021807965.1 Actinomycetes bacterium | reverse complement strand
GTAGACCGAGCCGGTCAGGATGCCGTCCTTCGCAGCGCTCAGCAGTGCAACGGAGTTCAAGGTTTACTTACCCCACGCCGGCTTCGGGAAGAGCACCGGCACCGAGTTCGGGTCGCCCACCGGGTTGACCTGGACGAACTTCGTGCCCTGCCACTGGAAGGTGAAGGCGGTCGGCGTCGTGTTCATGCCGAGCGCGTTGAACGTCACGGGACCCTGCGCCGACTGGAGCGTCACCTTGGAGTGGAGGTACTTGATGATCTTCTGGTTGTCGAAGCCACCGGTCGCCTTAACGGCCTGGGCGATCACTTCGCCGACCGAGTAGGCCTCTACGACGTCGCTACTCACCTGTGAGGCGGTACCCCCGTAGAGTTTGACGTACTGCGCCACCATCTGCTTGCTCAGCGGATTCGACGAGCCGCCGTACCACGCGTTGGGCACCATCATCCCGTTGGCGTTCTTCGCGCCGACGGCCTTCAGGAACGTCGTGCCCTGGTCAGGGCCACCAGTCGCGATGAAGACCTTCGGGCTGAAGCCGGACTGCTCAAAGGCCTGCATGAACGACGACACCGTCGGCACGTCGACCGAGCCGAGCACGACCACCTGCGGCTTGGCCGCGGCCACGGCGTCGGCGATCGGGGTGTAGTCGGTCACCTCAGCGGGAAAGACGTGGTTGTACACGGTCTTGATACCGGCCTTGGCGAGCGTGGGCTCGATGGTCGTGACCTGGGGCTCGGTGAAGGGGTCGTTCGAGGTGACGTAGGCCACCGTCGTTGGACGCTTGCCCTTGGGCAGCGACGTGATCCACTTCGAGAACGGCACCAGGTCGTTCGCCACCGGAAGCGACACGTCAAAGATGTTGTGCAGTCCCGCTTGGAAGACTGACGGTGCACCGCCCGCTCCCTCGACCAGCGCGTACCCGTAGCGCGCGACGGCCTTTGCCGCCGGCAGGGACAACAGCGACGAGAACGGCCCGAAGGTTAAGTTCACGTGCTTGACCGAGATGAGATCCTGGTAGTTGGTCACCACCTGGGTTGGACTCGACGCGTCCGAGACGATTTGGAGGACCACCTTGTGCCCGAGCAGACCGCCGGCCTTGTTCACGTCGGCCGCCCAGAGCTTGTAGCCCTGCTGGAAGGCCAGTCCGTCGGCCGAGAAGTCACCCGAGAGCGACTACGAGATGCCGATGTTGACTGGCGCACCCTTCGCCAGACCGCCCGAGGAGGCGCCGCTCGTCCCCGCGAGGGTCAAAAGCGAGGCCCCCGCGATCGAGGTCGCCGCGAGCGCGCGGAGATACTTCCCTTGTGACAATTTCATATTCCCCCCTACTCCAACGACCCCGAACTCCCCCCGATTTGCGTCGGGTCCGCGGTCGATCGCTCGGTGAGCGATTGCGAAACCCTAACGATGCTCGATGGGGTCGTCAACGTCATCGGGGGTGAAATTAGTTAGGTCCACGTGAAAAGAATTAACGGCTTGGCCCTGGGCCGTTCGAACTCGCCCTTGTACCATCGACCACACCATCGCGGGCCAAAGGGGGGTAGGTGGCCGATCAGCTCGTTGAGACCGCCGTGACCAACTGGGCCCCCCGATTCTGCGCGAATGGGGTCGACACCAGCGACTACGCACGCATCACCGCGGGAATCGAGCGATGGGACGACTGGTGCGCCGCGTGGTGCGCCGCCGCTGACGACCACGCGAACCTTGCCATGGCGGCCCTCGCCGGCGGCCACGACCGCACCGCGGGCGAAGCCTTCGCGCGAGCGGCGACGTACTACCACTTTGGCAGGTTCCTCTTCGTTCACGATCGTGACCAGGAGCGGCACGCCCACCGGCGCGCCGTCGAGTCACTGGACGCCGCGCTGCCCCTGCTCGTGCCGCGCGGGCGACGCGAACTCGTCCCCTTCGAGGGTACCACGCTCGCCGCGGTCTTTCGTACGCCGTCGGGTCCCGGCCCCCACGCCGCGGTCGTGCTGATTCCGGGTCTGGACTCGACGAAGGACGAGTTTCGCGAGGTGGAGCGAACCTTTCTCGATCGCGGCATGGCCACCTTCGCCGTCGACGGCCCTGGCCAAGGCGAATCCGAGTGGACGCTACCGATCCGCCCCGACTGGGAGGTCGTCGGTGCGGCGCTGCTCGCGCACCTCGCAACGATCCCCGAGGTCGACCGCGAACGCGTCGGCGTGTGGGGGGTGAGCCTCGGCGGCTACTACGCCGCTCGGGTGGCCGCGACCGACCTGCCCATCCGCGCCACGATCGCCCTCTCGGGTCCCTTCGACTTCGGCGCGTCGTACGAGAGCCTCAACGCGTTGACCCGGCGAGCCTTCGAGGTGCGTTCACACTCGGCGACGCCCGGGGCCGCCGCGCACTTCGCGAACGAGCTCACGATGGCCGGACGGGCCCGGGCCATCCGAACGCCGCTACTCGTCGTGATGGGCAAGCGCGACCGCCTCTTCTCATGGCACGATGGCGAGCGGCTGGTGCGCGAAGCGGGCGAGAACGCGACGTTACTCGCCCTCGACAACGGCAACCACGGCTGCGCGAACGTGGTGAACTGGCACCGACCGCAGAGCGCCGACTGGATGGCCGACCACCTCGGGGTGACCTCCCGCCGGGAGCCGTGAGATGGCCAACGTCACTATGCCCCAGCTCGGTGAAACGGTCGCCGACGGTACGGTCACCAAGTGGTTCAAGGCCGTTGGCGAGTACGTCGAGCGCGGTGAGACGCTGTTCGAGGTCTCGACCGACAAGGTCGACACCGAGATACCATCGCCGGCCTCGGGAACGCTGAGCGCCATCCTGGTCGCGGCCGGCACGACCGTCGACGTCGGCACGGTGCTCGCGACAATCGGCGATGCCGAGCCGTCGATGGCGAGCGACGCCGCGCTCGAGCAGCGCACCTCGCCCACGACGAACCCCGGCTCGAATCCGCGCGCCACGAGGCCACCACGTTCCGCACGTCTCTCGCCGGTCGTTCGCCGGCTGCTCGACGAGCACCACCTCGACGAGGCCGACGTCGTCGCGACCGGACCCGACGGTCGACTGACGCGTGGCGACGTTCTCGCCCACGTCGAGTCCATGTCGTCCGCCTCAACGTCGCTGACGGCGCCGGTGGCCCTGTCACCGGTCGTGCGCCGCCTGCTCGTCGAGCACCGCCTGGACGCCGCCGACGTCGTCGCGACCGGACCCGACGGTCGACTCACTCGGCGTGACGTCGAGGCGGCGATCGCCCGACGATCGGACGAGCCACTAGACGAGGAGATCCCCTTCAGCCGCATCCGGGCGCTGACGGCGGAGCACATGGTGCGCTCCAAGGCGACGTCGGCCCACACGCTGATGGTGCGCGAGGTCGACTACGAGCGCGTCGAGGCGGTGCGCCGGGCGTGGGGTCCCGATTTCCAGCGCGCCGAGGGATTCTCACTAACCTACCTGGCGTTCAACGCGCTGGCGGCCGTCGAGGCGCTCGCGGACTTCCCCCACCTCAACGCGTCGGTCGGCGACCAGCGGCTCATCGTGCATCGCCAGTGCCACCTCGGCATCGCCGTCGACCTCGACGGCGATGGTCTCGTCGTACCGGTGGTGCGCGACGCCGACCGGCTCGGTCTCCTCGACTTGGCCCGAGCGATTCGCGACGTCGCCCAGCGTGCCCGCACTAAACGACTCGGCGTCGACGAAACCGCGGGTGGGACGTTCACCATCACCAACCCCGGGCCGTACGGCACGCTCATGACCGGTGCCGTAATCAACCAGCCCCAGGTCGCCATCCTCGCGACCGACGGCGTCGCGCGCAAGCCCGTCGTGGTGCGCAACGCTGACGGCGGCGAGTCGATCGCGATCCACTCGGTCGGCCTGCTCGCGATCACCTTCGATCACCGCGTCATCGACGGCGCCTACGCCGCGCGGTTCCTGCGCCGCGTAGACGAGATCCTCAACACCCGCAACTGGCGCGACGCCTGACCGGTCCACCTCCTCGACCCCGAGGTAGTCTTCGCCCGTGACGCGAGACAAGATTTTAGAAGCCGCGGCCCACGAGATCGAGAAGCACGGACTCACCCAGTTCCGGGTGAAGCGGGTGGCGATGGAGGCCGGCATCTCGGTGGCTCTGCTCTACAGTTACTTCGACGATCGCGAAGGCTTGATCGCGGCCACCATCGTCCACCGCTATCGACAGGTCCTGATGGGCAATGCCGAAACCTTCACCACGCCGCTGCGCGGCGTCGAGACCACCGAGCAGCTGCGCGCGGCGTTGCGCGTCATGATCGCCGACGCCCAGCTGCCCGAGCGCACCGAGGCGCGAATCCTGCGCATCGAGGGCATGTCCTTCGCCCACCACAACCTGACGGCGTCGGCGGGCATCGCGGCGGCCAAGGAAGAGGTCGGCGACCTCATCGAACGGTACGTGCAGCCCCTCGTGGAGAAGAATCTGCTGGCCGAGGGCATGACCGGTTTCGCCTTCGCGCGCATCTGGTACGCCCTCTTCTTCGGCCAGATTGCGCTCGAGGGTGAGAAGAACCTCGCGGTATCGGCCGAGGACTGGTTGCGCGCCCTCGACGTGATCGCGGACTCGATGGTTCGTCGGGACTAAGGTCCCGGCGACCATGGACCAGCACCGCACTAGCCTCGAGCGGTGACCCAGGCACGGATTCTGGCCGCGTCCAACGATGAGTTGGCGGACCAGGGCATTACTCGATATCGCGTGAAGCGGGTCGCGACCAACGCCCACGTCTCGGTCTCACTGCTCTACAACTACTTCACCGACCGCGAAGGACTCATCGCTGCGACCGTCGTTCGACGCTACCGCGACGAGGTCCTCCGTGGCGCGGCCGTCTTCACCGCGCCACTCGTCGGCGTGACGACGGCCGGCGGCCTGCGCGGCGCGCTGCGCCGCATGATCGATGACGCCCAGCAACCCGAACGCTTCAGCTCGCGAGGACTGCGCGTCGAGAGCCTCTCCTTCGCGCGCCACAACGCCGCCGCCGCCGCCGGGATCG
>JAKBCI010000147.1 GCA_021807965.1 Actinomycetes bacterium | reverse complement strand
GACGAACAGCGCCCAAAACTCAAGACGCAGCGTGGCGAAGTGCCCCGTGAGGTAGTGACCGAATGCTCCCAACTGTGCCCCCTTGAATGGTCCGTCGAAAGTGTAATCAAAACGGAAGGGCCGGGGGAAACCCCCGGCCCTTCCTCACAACGTCAGTCAGTGACTACTCGAGACCGAGCTGAACGATCTTTCCGTTCTTGACCTGGTTCACGTAGATGGCCGATCCGGCGATGTTGCCGTTGGGCTGGAAGCGGATGACCTTGGTCATGCCCTTCATCACCAACTTGTGCAGCGCTGCAACGATGGCGGGACGGGTGATCTTCTTCAGCGACTTCATCACCGTGATGATGGCGTTGGCCGCGTCGTAGGACTCGGGCGCGTAGGTCGCGTTGGCCGCACTGAAGTGCGCGAGGGCCTGGTATTCACGGTTGAACGTGGCGTTCGAGGAGCTCGAGCACGCGCACGTCAGGTAAACGCCATTGGCGGCCGACGCGGGCGTCGTGTTCTGGATCAACGCCGGCGACAGCGCACCATCGTCGGACATCACGATGCCGGTGTAGCCCGCCGCCTGCAGCTGACCGAGGAACAGGCCGAGGTCACAGTAGTAACCGCCGTAGAACATCGCGGTGGCGCCACTCGAGACCACCTGCGCCGCTGCCGAGGTGTACTCGGTCGACGACGCGGTGCCGTTCTGGCACTGCGAGGTGCCAGGAACCGTCGCGGGGGTAACCGTCGCGCCGTCCTTGGTCGCCGTCGCGGCGAAGGCCTGGGCAACGCCCGAGCCGTAGGCCGTACCGTCGTTGACCACGTAAATCTTGTTCTTCTTCAGCTTCTGGACAACGTAGTTAGCGTCGGCCGGACCCTGAACGTTGTCGTCGGCCACCACGCGGAAGAAGTTGTTCCAGTGGTTGGTCGCCAACTTCGGGTTCGTCGCCGACGGGCTCACCGTCGCCAAGTGCGCCTTGTTGTAGAAGGGCTCAGAGGCAGCCGTCGCACCGGAGAACGCCGGTCCCACCACGGCGACCAGGTTCTTGTTCGCGATAGCGGCCTGCGCCTGGGTCGGGGCAATTGTCGGGTCGCCCTGGTCGTCGAACGTCGCCAGCTTCAATTTGAAGGGAAGCTTGCCCGACGCGTTCGCCTGGTTGATCGCCAACTGGACCGCGAACACCATGTTCAATCCGAGCTGCTGGTTACCACCCGAGAGTGGTCCCTGATATCCGATGGTGTAGGTCGGCTTCGCTGCCGCCCCCGAGGTTGACGCGATGCCGACAGCCGGCACCGCCATCAACAGCAGGGCACTGGTCGCAACCGCCGCCACCGTCTTGTTCAAACGAGGCTTAATCAACTCGTCCTCCTCAACTGTGTTAATGACTCCCCCAGGCGCTCGATGGTGTCACAGAACTGACACCAACGAACCACCTCAGCGGATTTGATAGGCCACCTTGGCCATCGCAGCACAGTAGCAGTATGAACCAATGGATATTGGGTCATCCAAGTCCTCGTCGGCTGGAGGTTCGGCAGGACTCACTACGAACAGGTGTTTGATTTCTTACGCGCCAGTCACTACGCTACGAACAGTTGTTCGTTCGTGAAAGGAGTGCCATGGCCGAGGTCCTCACCCCCATGCGCCGTCAGATCCTCGAGTTCATCGTCGCTTGCCAGCGCGAGCGGAACTTTCCCCCGACGATCCGTGAGATCGGCGATCACGTGGGATTGAAGTCACCAGCGACTGTCGCCAACCACATCACGGTGCTGCGAGACGCGGGCTACATCGCGAAGAATCCACAGCAGCCCCGCACCTTGACTGTCCGATTGGACGCCGAATCGATCGCGCCCGATTCGTCGATTCGCAATATCCCCTTCGTCGGCGACGTTGCCGCTGGAACTGGCGTCCTCGCCGACCAGGACATCCAAGAGATGATGGCCGTACCAGCGCAGTTCGCCGGGCGCGGCGACAGTTTCGTCCTTCGCGTTCGAGGCGAGTCGATGATTGAGGCGGGGATTCTGCCTGGCGACCTGCTCGTCGTCAACCGGCAGGCCAAGGCCGAGACGGGTGAGATCGTGGTGGCCGGTCTACCCGATGGCGAAGCCACCGTGAAGCGCTTCTTTGCCCAGGGCTCGCGGGTGGTCTTGAAGCCCGAGAACGCCTCGATGGAGCCCATGGAGTTCGACTCGGCTGACGTGGTCATCTTCGGGCGCGTAATCGCCGTGATGCGCGCCTACTAAATCCATCGTCTCGCGACGTCGCAGTAGTTCGCGCACCGTCGCCGGTCAGACATTGGATCGGTGCCGCGGGCATGGTCCAGCCCGCGCCTCGGCTCGCCGGAACGGGTGCAAGGTGCTACTCGATCGCTAGCCGATCCAAGCAGCGAGCACCCGCTCGAACTGCTCAAGTTCGCCTTCGGTCACTCGCTCGTCGGGGTGATGGGCGAGCAATGGGTCGCCGGCGCCGAAATTGACGGCTGGCACGTCGAATTCCTGGAAGGTTGCGACATCGGTCCACCCAACTTTGGCGCGGGCGTCGGCCCCCGAGAGGGAGGCCAGGCTTGCCAACCAGGGCGCATCGAGATCGGGTGCCGCGGCCGGTGCCCAGTCCTGGATCTCGATCGCGTCGGTCGGCTCAACGACAGGCGCCAAGAAGTCGCGTAGGGCCGCCTCGGCTTCGCTCGCCGAGCGATCGGGGGCAAAGCGATAGTTGATCACGCCTCGCGCAACGTCGGGCACCACGTTGCCCGCCACACCCCCATCGACCATCACGACCTGCATCTGCTCGGTGAACACGACGCCGCCGATCGCGACCACTCGCGGCACGTAGCTGGCAACTCGCGCGAGAACGGCACCTAGCCGATGAATTGCGTTCACGCCCATAAACGGTCGCGCGGTGTGCGCGCGGATGCCGGCCATGGTGACCGATGCGCGCATGGTGCCCTGGCAACCAACCTCGACCGCCCCGCCCGTGGGCTCGCCGAGCACGGCGACGTCGCCCTGCACGAGGTCAGGACGTAGTTCGAAGAGTTCCCGCAGTCCTGACTCCGTGCGCGCGATCTCCTCGCGGGCGTAGAACACCCAGGTCAGCTCCACCCGATGGGGTGCGTCGACGCACGCCAGATCCAACATGACCGACAGCGAGCCCTTCATGTCGCACGCGCCCAGTCCGATCAGGGCGTCGGCCTCAATGCGTGCTTGGGCTGGGTCGCCGGGAACGGTGTCGAGGTGACCGGCGACGATCAGGCGCGTCGAATGCGACCCCGTCGTGCGCGCCACCACGTTGTCGCCCACCCGCTCGACCGCCAGCCGAGGATTGCCCGACAGGCGTGCCGCCACGTAGTCGGCGAGCGCGGACTCGCCGCCGCTCACCGAATTAACTCGAACGAGTTCGAGTGCTCGTTCCAGCCGAGTCACGTCGCAACACCGTGTTCGCGCAGGACCTGATTGAGCGCAACCTTGTCGTGTCGCTCGCCCTCGCTCAGTCGGCGAATGATCAAGACACAGGGCAGGTAGAACTCCCCACCGGGGAATTCGCGGCGCCGACTCGCCGACACGGCCACGCAAAAATCGGGGACGTGGCCGCGCGAGACCTCCTCGCCGGTGGTCGCGTCAATCACGGGAATCGAGGGATTGAGAATCGTGCCGGCGCCGAGGACCGAGCCACGGCCCACTCGGGCACCCTCGACGATCATGCAGCGACTCCCGATGAAGGCGCCGTCCTCGACGACGACCGGCACGGCATTGGCTGGTTCAAGCACGCCGCCAATCCCGACGCCACCGGCCAGGTGCACATTGGCCCCGATGTGCGCGCAGCTGCCCACCGTCGCCCACGTGTCGACCATCGTGCCCGGTCCAACCCAGGCGCCGATGTTCACGTAGCTCGGCATCAAGATGACGCCGGGGCTGAGATAGCTGCCGCGCCGGGCCGACGCGCCGGGCACCACCCGCACGCCGCGACGTTCGTAGTCGCGCTTCAGCTCGAGTTTGTCGAGGTATTCGAACGGCCCGACCTCGCTGCGTTCCATGCCGCGCAGCCGGAAGAGGAGCAAGATCGCTCGGCGCACCCACTCGTGGACGACGACGTCGCCACCCGGCTCGACGTCTACGACACGTATTTGACCGTCGTCGAGCATCGTTATCGCCAGTTCGACGTCCCGACGCGCCTCGACGTCGTCGGGGGTCAGCGTGGCGATCTGCTCGTACCACGCGTCGATTCGAGTCGCCAGGGTCGCCATCACTTCATCGTACCGTCGGGCTAATTCGACGTGGCGAGTCGCGCGGCGGCGAGTTCGATCCGCTCGGTGGGCTGGACCACCGCGATGCGCGTGTACGCCGCGCCCGCGTCGCCGTACAGCTCGCCGGGGCTCGACACGATGCCACTCACGCTAGCCAGTCGCTCGGCGAGCGCCCACCCGTCCAGACCCGGCTGGCGGCACCACAGGTAGAAGCCGCCCGCGGGCACGGGTGCCTGCACGCCAAAGGTGCTCAGCGCCGCCGACAGCGTCGTCAGCCGCTCGAGGTAGCGGGCCCGCTGCTCGACCACGTGCGTCTCGTCGCGGTACGCAACGGCCACGGCCGCCTGGACCGGCCCGGGCACCATCAGCCCGGCGTGCTGACGCACCGAGCGCAGGTAGCCAACCACGTCGGGGTCCCCGGCGTAGAAGCCCGCTCGCAGCCCCGCCAGGTTCGAGCGCTTCGAGGCCGAATGGAGCGCGAGCACCCCCGCCACGCCCGTGCGCAGGATCGACGCGGGCTCGGCGGACCACGTGAAGGCGGCGTAGCACTCGTCACTCGCGACGAGCACGCCGTGGCGACGGCCCCACGCCGCGACGGCCTCGAGGTCCTCGAGCGCACCGGTCGGGTTCGACGGCGAATTACTCCAGAGCACCAGGGCCCGATCCACGTCGCCGGCGTCGATGCTCGCCAGGTCGAGCGCACCGTCGCGCACGGCCACGGGCACCGCACGAAGCCCGGCGAGCGTCGCGCCCATCGCGTAGGTCGGA
>JAKBCI010000146.1 GCA_021807965.1 Actinomycetes bacterium | reverse complement strand
GGCGCGCTCGTAGCCCAGTACTACTTCTCGGACAAGATCGCGATGTTCTCGATGCACGCGCACGAGGTCACGCCGGCCCAGGAGCCGCACCTCCACGAGATCGTCGACCGACTGTGCCTGCTAGCCAATATGCCCAAGCCGCGCGTGGGCGTAGCGGAGATGGACATGCCTAACGCCTTCGCGACGGGTCGCAACCCGAGTCACGCCGTCATCTGTGCCACGCGGGGCCTGATGCGCCGGTTGAGCGACGAGGAGCTCGAGGCGGTGCTCGCCCACGAGCTGAGCCACGTCGCCCACCGAGACGTGGCGGTGATGACGATCGCGTCCGGGGTAGGCATGCTCGCCGGCCTGATTAGCCGGATCGCCATGTGGGGCGCCATGTTCTCCGGCGGCGGGCGAAGCCGCGATGGTGAGAACCTCGTGTTGCTCGAGATGATCACGTGGCTGGTGTCGCTCGTCGTCTACGTGATCGCGTACCTGCTGACAATGGCGCTGTCGCGGTATCGAGAATTGGCCGCCGACCGTTCGGGCGCGATCTTGATCGGCAAGCCGAGCGTGCTCGCGAGCGCCCTCGTGCACATCACGGGTGACATCGGGCGCATTCCGCGCACTGACCTGCGCCAGGCGGAGGGCATGAACGCCTTCTTTTTCGCCCCGGCGCTGGCCGGTGGAACTGCCGCGTCGCTCTTCTCCACGCACCCCTCGCTCGAGAAGCGGCTCGACCAGTTGAACAAGCTCGAACGGCAGCTCAACGGCTAGTGGGTCTTCGCGACACGCTCTTTGGGCGCACGAAGCAGGTGGCCCCAAAGCTGGACAGCCTGTTCGCGCTGCCGACGGCGGCGCTGACCCTGGAGAGCGAGCTGGACCTGGTCACCTCGGGTCAGGCTGGTCTCTGTTTCAAATCGGGCAGTGGTGAGTCGTCACTCGCGTCCGACGACGACGTGAAGCAACTGCTCAACTTCGACGAGGCGGCGGCCGACGTCACCTTCACCACGGATCGCTTCGGTTTTCGATGGATCGTCATCCACGATCAGGACATCGCCACGCTAGTCACCCGAATCCACGGCGCCAACGCCACGCTCGTCGACAACGGGCTCGGGCCGCGACTGCTGTGCGCCGTCTTCGGCTTCGTCCCCAAGAGTCCGCCGGGCGACGGCTCCGTTCGACTGGTCTACCTGCTCAAGCAAGGAACCTTCTACCCCTTCGCGCCCACCGGCGCGCAGCAGCGCGACAACGAATTGGAACTCCGCGTCCGTTCGTTTCTCGACAAGGACCTCCCCATCGAACGAGACCTGTCTCGCTGGATGGCCTTATGGGAGGTTCCCGTCGCCTGAGTCAGGATCGCGTGGCGTTCACGATCGCCGCGTCAACGGCTTCGGCGTACGCCAGATCGAGCGTCGTCACGCCACCGCGGTCGTGGGTCCACAGCTCCCAGCGCACGTCACGGTAGGTCAGCGTGATCACGGGGTGGTGGTCGAGGCGCTCGGCCAGCGTCACCTGGTCGAGCACGAACTGCGCGGCGTCGCGATGACTCGCGAAGCGCTGCTCACGCACGAGATGACCGTTACGCAGCGACCACTGGGGATTCGCGTCCAGCCACGCGGCCACCGTCGCCGGCGCGAGCAGATCGGGCCGCGTCACGGGTGGGTCATGGACTCCGGCACGACCGCCGCGTCGAACTGCTCGCCCGTCACGAAGCCCAGCGCGACCGCGGCGTCACGCAACGTCGTACGCTCCCGGTGAGCCTTCTTGGCGACCTGGGCGGCCTTGTCGTAGCCGATGAGCGGGTTGAGCGCCGTCACGAGCATCAGGCTGTTACGCAGGTGGTGGTCGATCTGTTCGTAGTCGGGCTCGAGGCCCTCGACGCAGAACTCTCGGAAGCGGTCACACGCGTCGGTGAGCAGGTCTATCGAGTTGCAGACGTTGTGGATGATCACGGGCTTGGCCACGTTGAGCTCCAAATTTCCGCGCGAGTCAGCCATCGCGACCGCGGCGTCGTTGCCGAAGACCTGGACCGCGACCATGATCATCGCCTCGGACTGCGTCGGGTTGACCTTGCCGGGCATGATGGAACTGCCCGGCTCGTTCTCGGGCAGTCGCAGTTCGCCGAGGCCCGAACGGGGTCCCGAGCCGAGCCACCGTAGGTCGTCCGCGATCTTGATCAGACTGGCCGCCAGCGTTTTGATCGCGCCGTGAGCGAAGACCAGGGCGTCGTGGGCGGCGAGGGCCGCGAACTTGTTCGGCGCGGTCACGAAGGGCTGTCCGGTGAGGGCGGCTATTTGCGCCGCCACACGCACCCCGAACTCGGGGTGCGTGTTGAGTCCGGTGCCGACGGCGGTACCGCCCGCCGCGAGCTCGTAGAGCCCCGCGAGCACTGCGTCGAGCCGGGCGAGGTCGGCGTCGAGTTGGGCGACGTAGCCCGAAAACTCCTGGCCGAGGGTGAGCGGGACCGCGTCCATCAGGTGAGTCCGACCGATTTTGGTGACGCCCGCGTAGGCCACCGCCTTGGCGTCGAGCGCGTCGCGCAGCCTCGCCACCGACGGCGCGAGCCGCCCGGTGATCTCCATCACCGCCGCGATGTGCATCGCCGTTGGAAAGGTGTCGTTCGAAGACTGGGACATGTTGACGTGATCGTTCGGGTGAACGGGGTCCTTCGATCCCCGCTCGCCACCCGCCAGTTCAATGGCGCGGTTCGAGATCACCTCGTTCACGTTCATGTTGGTCTGGGTGCCCGATCCGGTTTGCCAGATGCGCAGCGGGAATTCCGCGCTCAGGCTGCCGTCGATCACCTCGCCGGCCGCCCGCTCAATCAGGTCCGCTCGCTCGGCGTCGAGTTTGCCGAGGTCCCGGTTGACGCGCGCCGACGCCAACTTAAGGATGCCGAACGCCCGAATGACCGCGGGCGGCATCGTCTCGTGGCCAATGGCGAAGTGGTGCAGGCTGCGCTCAGTCTGCGCACCCCAGTAGTGCTCGGCGGGCACCTCGATGGTGCCCATGGTGTCGGATTCGACGCGCACGTTGGTCATGGTTCCTCTCCTACTTGTTTGGGGACTTCGTCGCCGCGCCACGGCGATAGAGCGCCACCCCCCGTTCGACAACCTCGCGAGCGGCCGCGACGTCGACCGCTCGAGGGCCGTCGCCGTCCCCCGGAACCTCGAGCAGCAGCGGCAGCTCACGAATCTTCGGGTGCCCCACCAACGCCGCGAGTCCGGCCGAACCGATCTCACCCTCGTCGATATTGGCGTGACGATCGCGGTTCGAGCCAAAGGCGGTCTTCGAATCGTTCAGGTGCAGGCAGCGCAGCCGACCCAAGCCGACGCGGCGGTCGACCTCGGCGACGAAACGTCGAGCCGTGGTCGGCGTCGCGACGTCAACGCCACTGGCGAACAGGTGCTGGGTATCGACGCAGACGCCGACGCGTTCGTCACGCCCGGTCGCCTCCACCAGCCGCTCGATCTCCTCGAGACTGCGCCCGACGGTGCCCCCAGCGCCGGCGGCGTTCTCGATCACGATCGGACAGCGGTCGTCATCGGCCCCGGCCGCGTCGAGGGCCTTCGCGAACGCCCCCGCGATCTGGCCCACGACGTCGTCCAGTCCGGCGCCCTTGTGGCTGCCTACGTGCAGGATCACGCCCGAGGCCCCCATGGCTCGACCGACTCGCAAGTTGTGGGCGAGCGCGTCCACGGAGCGCTCGTAGAGGGCCTGGTCGCCGGTGGCGAGGTTGATCAGATACGTCGCGTGACAGAAGGTGTCCGTGATGCTCGGGTGGTCGCGTTGCGCCTCGCGATAGGCGTCGAGCACCGCTGGTGCGTACTGACTCGGCTTCCACATCCGCGGGCTCTGGACGAAGACTTGGATCGACGTCGCACCGATGGCGACGCCCGCTTCGAGTGACGGTATCAACGTCCCGCCGCCGCGTACGTGCGCGCCGATGTTCATTACAGTGAATCTACTCGGGTCGCCACGACCCCAGACAAGGAGACGAACCATGGCCGATACCTTCACTGACGCCGCGCGCGCCATCTTCGCCAAGCGGGCGCTCGCCCACGTCGCCAGTCTCGAGCCCGACGGCTCGCCGAACGTGACCCCGGTCTGGGTCGAACTCGACGGTGACGAGGTGGTCATCAACACGGCTCTCGGCCGCGCGAAGGCCCGCAACCTCGCGGCTGACCCGCGGGTCGCGGTGTCCATCGCGGACCCCGATGATCCCTACGTCATCGTCGCCCTGCGCGGCACGGTCGTGACCTTCACGACCGACGGCGCCGATGAGGTCATCAACCGTTTGGCCAAAAAGTATCGTGACGTCGACGAGTACCCCTTTCGCAGTGAGGGCGAGATCCGCGTTACGGTGCGCATTCGTCCCGACCGCATATCGGTCCAGCCCCAGTAGTCAGTCCCGATAGCGCGTCAGCGGACCGTGCGCCGACGACGCGCGTAGCACCCGCGTACCGTCCGATACGTGCTCGCCCACTACGTGCCACACGGTGATCGGACGGGGCGGGGCCGGCCGGTTGTACGCGCCGCGCACCTCGGCGACCGCGTTGACCACCGTCACCTCGTCGTCGCTCAACATGGCCCGCACCACGGCCGCGTGCAGGTCGGCGTGGTCACCCGCGATCACGACATCGTCGAAGTCGACGAGCCAGCTGAGCGTCGCGACGTCGCGCGCCGCCATCGACGCCGGATACCCCGAACCAACCCGCAACCACGGTCCGAGCGGTCCCAGGTGCGGCTCGCGCGCCGCCAGGGCCACGACGACGTCGCCGTCGAGCAGCGAGGCGACCGTCGGTCCGCGGTCCGAGCGGTCCCAGCTCGCGACCACGTCGAGGGTGGCGAGTAGGTGGTTCAACTCCATGTCAGGGCTGCAGATCCTCTTTGGGGAGCCGCTCAACGTTGACGTCGCGGAACGTCAGCACGCGCACGGACGGCACGAAGCGCGCCGAACGATACATGTCCCAGACCCACGCGTCGGTCATGGTGACTTCGAGCATGGTCGGCGTGGTGGAGCGAACG
>JAKBCI010000145.1 GCA_021807965.1 Actinomycetes bacterium | reverse complement strand
GCGCGCGGGCTAGATTGGAGAGCCCATTCACGAGCGGGTAGCCGAAGGCCACGGCCAAGCCCGTAAAGACCGCGAGCGAGGCGACCATCACCACCGACACCGCGCAGCCCCGGCGCCGCAGCCCGTGGCGCGTGAGCCAGGTCACGCCGGGGTTCAGCAATACCGCGACGAAGCTGCCGAGAACGACAATCAGCAAGATCCCCTTCAGGCGAAAGAGGACCTGGCCGAGTGCGTAGACGCCGACAACGACGCCGACGGACGCGACGATCGTCGCGAGGGGGACCTGGGCGTTGTGGGCCGACGCGAACAGGCGGCGCCGGCGCGTGGCTGGCCCGACCGGGTCATCATCGCTCATCGTGGCGACTCCGCGCCGAGGACGAACTCGCCATTCACCTCAGATGCGCCACTCGCCGCCACGGGCACAACCTACCCGACGCGCCGAGCGACCCGGTTACTCGCGAGGTCCGTATCCCCGTCAGCGCGGCTCGCCGAGTTCGCGCTCGAGCTGGGCGAGGACCTCGGGATCCTCGAGGCCGCTCGTGTCACCGCGCGCCACGCCGTCGACGACGAGGTCGCGCAGCAGGCGTCGCACGATCTTGCCGCTGCGCGTGCGCGGCATCGTGGAGAGAACGTGAACCCGCCGGGGTCGCGCGAACGCGCCGATGGCGTCGACGAGACACTGGCTCAACTCGTCCTCGCCGACGCTCGATCCCGCGCTGAGCGTGACGAAGGCCTCGGGCACCTGACCCTTCACGTCGTCGGCGACGCCGATCACCGCGGCCTCGGCGACGCCGGGCGTGGACAAGAGCGCGCTCTCCATCTCCATCGTCGAGAGTCGGTGCGCGGCGACGTTGATCACGTCATCGACGCGGCCGACGACCCAGACGTGTCCGTCGGCGTCTTCGATCGCGGCGTCGGCGCTGTCGTAGCGCGACGGACCGAACCGCGTGAAGTACTGGCTCCGGTAGCGCTCGGGGTCACGCCAGACGCCGCGGAACAGCGTGGGAAAGGGTTGGGTGATGGTGAGGTAGCCCGTCTCTCCCGTAGCGACGGCCCCACCGGCCTGATCGACGATCTCGTAGGCGTGGCCGGGCAGCGCGACGCCGCAGGAGCCGGGCTTGGCCGGCGTCACGCCGACCACCGAGGACGTCCACGCGCTACCGGTCTCGCTCTGGCCGTAGGTGTTGTTGATCTCGAGGCGCCCGTCGCCGAGGTTCTCGCGCACCCACGACCACGTCGTCGCGTCGAGCGGCTCGCCGACCAGCGCGAGGAGCGACAGCGCCGAGAGATCGAACTGGCGCGCGAGGTTGGCGCCGTGGCGCGCCAGCATGCGCAGCACCGTCGGCGCCGTGAAGACCTTGGTCACGCCGTAGGTCGCGAGTATCGAGTACAGGCGCTCGGGTCCGGGGTAGTCCAGAGCCCCCTCGGTCGCGAGCATGGTGGCCCCGCACGCGGTCGCCCCGATGAGCTCGAAGATCGGGAAGGTGAGCCAGCCGCAGTCTGCGGTGCACCAGTAGACGTCGTTGGGTCCAAGGTCGAGGGCGTAGCGGACGTTGTGGTAGGCGCCGGTCAGGAACCCGAGGCCGCTGTGCACGAGTCCCTTGGGTTTCGCGCTCGTGCCGCTCGTGTAGATGATGAAGCCGGGTTCGTTCGCCTCGAGCGCGACTGGTTCGGCGCTGCGAGGAGTTGCGGCGAGCAGCTCGTCGTAGTAGTGATCGCGCGGCGAGGACATCACGACGCCGGGATTGGCGCTGCGGCGCACGACGACCACGTGTTCCACGCTCGGCAAGCGGTCGAGGACCCCGTCGAGCGTCGCCTTCAGGGGGATGACGCGGCCCCGGCGCAGCGTCTCGTCGGCGGTCACCACCACCTTGGCTCCGGTGTCGATGATGCGGTCGGCGAGCGCGTTGGCCGAGAAGCCCGAGAAGATGATGTTGTAGATCGCCCCGATGCGCAAGCAGCCGTGGACGACGGCGAAGGTCTCGAGCAGGTTGGGCAGATAGATCGCGACCACGTCACCGTGGCCGACACCGAGGTCGAGCAGCGCCTGGGCGAAGCGCGAGGTCTGATCAGCGAACTCAGCGTAGGTCCAGGACCGCTCGCTGCCGTCTTCGCCGATCCAGTGCACCGCCACCTTGTCCGGCGTGGCGCGCGCGTGGCGATCCACGCAGTTCACGCTGACGTTGCCGCGCGCGCCGTCAAAGAACGAGAAGCCCGTTGCGAGGTCGCCGACCATCGCCGGGGACGGCGGCCAGCCGCTCGCCCACTCGAGATCACTCGCGACGCCGGCCCAGTACGCGCCGACGTCCTCGAGCGAGCGACGGTAGAGGGCTCGGTACTCGTCGACGGTCGCGACGGCGAGGCGACCCGATCGCGCGAGGGTGGGCTCGACCAGTCGGCTGTCGCGCACCATCGCCGGCAGCTCCGAGAGCCCCGGCGGCGGTGCGGTTGGCGTGTCTCGACTGTCGTCCATCGAGTCCCCCTTGTCGGATCTACGCGCCACGCTATCGCCGGCGACACCAGTGGTGGCGACGCTGGTGGGGCGACGCCGGTGGGGGTGGCGGTGACGTCCGCGACCCTACGACGTGGGCCTCGACGATGCGTCGCTACTCGATGCCGAGGGCGCGGCGCAGCCGACCGACATCGAAGGTGGCTGTCGGCTCGTGCGCCCCGCGCCGGTCGAACTCGTTCAACAGCGCGATGAGGTCCTCTCGCCGCGTCGGATCGGCCGCGGCCTCTTTCGGCGTAACGCCACCGAGGGCCGGAATCGACTCGTCGAGCCACGCCACCTCGCGTTCGGCAATGACCCGCGCCAGGGCGTCCGCCAGCTCCGGCGGCGTCGATGGCGCATCGGACTCGATCAGTGACTCGTCGAGCTGTACCGGCACCTGCACCTCACGCAGCACGAGGCCCTCGATCGCGCGCACGGTCGCGACCGTTCGGTCAATACGCTCGCGCGAGTTCGCGAGAACCTCAATGGTGTCACCGTTGAGGTTGATGAAGGACCGCACGACGGAGTCGCCGCCGAGGTCCACCAACTCCGCCCAGTGACCGTCGCCCTTCGAGTCGAAGCGATCGTCGAGGCTCGTGGAGAGCGCGTCCGGCGACGTCGTCACGTCGAAGAGCGCTCGACACAGGATCGTCGTCTCGCCTTCGCGATTGACGATGACTGGCTTGGCGAACAGGCCACCGAGCCACATCGCCAGTCGCGTCGGCGTCGGATCGTCGAGCACGCTCAGCAGCGAGGCCCGGTGCGCGAGCGCGACGGTGATCGGCACGCCGATGAACTGGTGTGACGGGCCAACGGGGACGGTGCGCGCACAGAGATAATCGCCAGCCTCGAGCGACTCGGACGCGGCGACGTCGTGCACGACGACAGTGTCGGCGCTGCGGGTGTCGAACAGGGTGACGCCCTCGCCCGCCTCGACGTCGCGAACCTGGTAGAGCGAGGGTCCCCGACCCCGCCACGACTCGATCACGGCGGGCTCGTCGGGGGGCAGCAACGGCCCGCGTTCGACCAAAAACTTGTCGATCGAGTCGTCGCCGAGCGCGACCACCTCGCCGAGCAGCGGCACGAGGCGCACCAGCTGGTCCTCGTCGATCTCGGCCGCGGACCGCGCGACCTCGAGGAGTTCGAAGATGTCGCCGATGCGCAGTGGTCGAAGGACGAAGGCGAGCAGCTTGTGCTGGATCCATCCGACGCGCCGCTCGAGGGCGAGTCTCGGCTTGGCCGAGCAGCACACCTTGTACTTGCGCCCCGAACCGCACGGGCACGGATCGTTTCGCCCCACCGCGGGAGCGAGGCGCGCCACCGCGTCGTCGAGGAAGTCCCGCTCCTGGTCAACGTCGTACAGGGTGAGGCGACCGAGCAGCGCGCGACCGCGCGCGGCGTCGGAGCGATCACAGGCGCACCACGCCAGATCCTTGAGCGCCGGCTCGTAACCGGCGTCCGCGGCCACCGCCGAGCGCAACGCCGCCTCCATCGCCTCGCCGCGACCCTGTGCCTCGCGCACTCGCGCGAGCACGAATCGGCCCCCGGCCGCGAGCGATCCCGACAAGGCGGCGAGCGACGTGGCGAAGGGCTCGAGGAGTCTCGCCGCGTCAGGCTCGGACACGACGTAGTCAACGAAGGCGGGCGCCACGAGCGAATGGGCTAGGTCGCGCGCCACCGATCGCCGGCGCTCGATCGCGAGGGTGCCCCGGAGCGAATCGAGCCACGCGTCGGCGACCCGATCGAAGGCGACGCGACAGCAGTGATCAAACGAGTACCGAGACGCGACCTCGTCCACGCGCCGCTCGCGCTCGATAACCCACGAGGGCTGCGCGCTCTCGCCGCCGAGGCCGAACCACGCTCCGTGGCGCTCGAGGCCCACCGACTCGAGGAGTTCACCGACCGGCGCTACGGGGCTGCGAAAGAGCGACGGATCGCTGGCTAACGCGTCGAGGACGATCTCGGTGGGCTCTTGGGCTACGCCGGGGCGGTACCGCCCATCAAAGGCTCGCCGCAGCGCGTCGGCTTCACGAGTTCCGTCGCCGACCTCGTCAGTCCAGCCCAGACGTACGACGCCCGCTCGCTGGGTCACGACGACGATCGACTCATCCGAGTCGAGCCAGCCCGCGGGACCGACGAAGGAGCCGTGCTCATCGGCACCGGGGTGTTCGGACGCGAAGGCGACGGCCAGTCGGCCCCCGTCGACGAGTTCCAACTCGCCCTCGACGGCGACGTCGATGACGTCGAGGTCCGGCGTCGAGTGCAAGACGCCCGCCTCGCGTTCCGCGTCGCTCACGCGGTGCGTGAAGACTGCGCCGTCGAGCATGGTCGCAACCAGCGCGACGACGTCGTCGTGGCCGAGCCAGACGTCGTCGTCGTCGAGCAGCGCGTCAAACACGTCGTCTCTGAGCAGGTCGAGGTCGTCATTCTCGAGCGCGCCGCTCTCGATGAGTCGGTCGACGAGCGTCGCGAAGGGAAGGGGTCCCGCGCCGAGCACCGATCGGATGGCGGTGGCGAGCGGGTCGTCGTGGAGCTCGGTCACG
>JAKBCI010000144.1:4557-5055 GCA_021807965.1 Actinomycetes bacterium | reverse complement strand
GCCGATGGCGAGCATCTGTTGCTCGCCACCCGAGAGATTTCCCCCGATCTGCTTGCGGCGCTCTTTTAGGATTGGAAACGTCTCGTACATCCGGTCCATGTCATCGCTGTACGATCCGCGACGCCCGAAGGCGCCCATCTCGAGATTCTCCTCCACCGTCATCTGCGGAAAAATCCGACGCCCCTCGGGCACGTGGCCAATGCCGAGCGACGTGAATTGGTGCGCCTTGGTCGACGTTACGTCACGGCCCTCGAAGAGGATTCGACCACTCTGCGGTGCGTGTAGACCCGAGAGCATCCGCAAGGTGGTCGTCTTGCCCGCACCGTTAGCCCCGAGAAGCGTGACAATTTCGCCTTCGGCCACCTCGAACGAGATTCCGTGCAGCGCGGTGATCGCACCGTAACGCACAACCGCGTCTTGAACTTCGAGCATCACGAGTGGTCTCCCGTAGTCGTGGTCGCCGATCCCAGATACGCCTCGATCACCTGGTCATTGGCT
>JAKBCI010000144.1:0-4547 GCA_021807965.1 Actinomycetes bacterium | reverse complement strand
GGGGGTGCCTTCGGCGATCACACTGCCGAAGTTCAGCACGTACAGTCGCTCCGCCAAGGACATCACCATCTTCATGTCGTGCTCGATGAGCAGGATCGACACGCCCCGCTCATCGCGCACCCGGCGGATCAACGTCGCCAACTCACGCTTCTCGGATGGATTGGTACCCGCCGCCGGTTCGTCGAGCAGCAGCACCTGGGGGCTAGTGGCCAGTCCTCGCGCAATCTCGAGCCGTCGCCGATCCCCGTAGGACAGCGACGACGAAATGGTGTTGGCCTGGCGGCTGAGACCCACGAAATCGAGCAGTTCAATGGTTACCTGATCCGACTCGCGCTCGCCGCGTCGCGTGGCGGGGCCACGGAGCACCGCACCGACAACCCCGACGCCGTGATGCGACTCAGCTCCAATTTTCACGTTCTCGAACGTGGTCAACGCGCTGAACATCCGTGATGCCTGGAATGTTCTCGCCACGCCAGCAGCGCTAACTCGATGCGCCTTCTTACCAATGACGCTCATCGGCTTGGCGTCACGTCCCGAGAAGGTGATGGTTCCCTCTTGCGGCTGGTACACCCCGGTGAGCGAGTTAAACAGCGAGGTCTTTCCCGCCCCGTTCGGACCAATCACGGCGAGGATCTCACCACGTTCCTGGTGCAGCGTCACGTCATTCAACGACACCACGCCGCCGAAGCGCAGGGTCACGTGGTCCACGTCGAATATGCGGTCGCTCACGGTACGTCTCCCGTCAGGACCTCATTCATGTGGCCCTCACCTGCTTCAGAGAGGCCGATTTCGCGACGTCGGCGCTTCGACGGCAGTAGGCCAACCGGTCGGAATATCATCATGATCATCAGGATCGCACCGAGATAGATGTACAGGTCTTGTGGCTGGTAGCCCGACGGCGGTGAGTGCAGCAAGTACATGGATCCAGTCTGGATCACGATGGCGCCGAGCACGACGCCCGCGATCGAGCCCATGCCACCAAAGATGACGAGTACCAAGATGTTGATGGAGAACTGGATCGTGAAGCTAGACGGAAAGATCGTGTTCGATTGGCTGGCCGTGACAACACCCGCGAAACCGGCCGTGGACGCACCGATGGCGAAGGCCATCACCTTGTACTTGAGCGGGTTGATTCCCACCGACTCCGCGGCTACTTCGTCTTCGCGTATCGCCGTCCACGATCGACCCACCCGCGAATGTTCGAGCAGTCGGAAGCCAAAGAAGAACAGGATCACGAACACGATCGTCAGGTAGTAGTAGGGGACCGGTGTCAATCCCCACATGTACTTGAGCGGTCCCAGATGCAACGAGAAGTGCGGTATCTGCTTCGTCCCCTGGGATCCGCCGGTGATCCCGTAGAGGTTGTTCGCAAAGATCGTGATGATCTCACCAAACCCCAGCGTGACGATCGCCAGGTAGTCTCCGCGCAACCGCAGAGTCGGTGCCCCAAGGATGATCCCCGCCCCCATCGCGAGCGCGATCGCGATTGGTATGGCGTAAAAGTTGTTGAAGTGGATACCGAACGGAGCGGTGGCAGGCAGCGAACCCGTGACCCACGCGGTGGTGTAGGCGCCAATAGCGTAGAACGCGACGAAGCCGAGGTCGAGGAGCCCGGCGAAACCCACCACCACATTGAGTCCCATCGCGAGCAAGACGTAGACCGCGATTTGCTCGACCATTGCGGCTTGCCAGAAGGGGTCGGTAATGATGCGCGGTAGCAACAGGGCCACGATCAGCAACGCCGCGTAGAGTCCCCAGCGAACCGGTCGCCGTCGGGTGATGGCACGCGGTGTCTCTGTCAACTTGGACACTGACGACTTGATCTGGGCGCCTCGTAAGAGCCACAGCGACCACAGACCGTAAACGACGAGAGCGATGAATAGAAACACCACCCAACGCCGAGTCTGAAAGAGTCCGAAGAACGGCGATGGTTCCGCGAATGATCCGTCGATACCAGCCATGGGCGTGAGGGTATTTCCCGGCGGGCCGGTCACCAACTCGAGCACCGCGACCGCCGCCAGAACGCTGAACAGCCGGCGCCCGTGCGGACCGCGCAAGAACGCGTTCACTAGGCTGCCCTCCCCAGACGTTCACCCAGAATGCCCGTCGGGCGAAAAAGTAGTACCGCGACAAGAATGCCGAAGGCGACAACGTCGATGTACGCCGCCTGCACGAAGACCACCGAAAGGCTCTCGACGACGCCGAGGAGCAACCCGCCGAGCATCGCCCCGCGCAAGTTGCCGATTCCCCCAAGCACGGCGGCGGTGAATGCCTTAAGCGCGGGCGTAAAGCCCATCGTGTAGACGACACCAGTTCCCATGCCGAAAAGAAACCCGGCGGCGCCGCCCAATGCCCCACCTACAATGAACGTGAGAGCGATCGTTCGGTCGATATTGACCCCCATGAGCGATGCGGTCTCGGCGTCCTGGGCGACCGCCCTGATGCTGCGACCCAGTTTCGTCGTCGCGACTACTCGGTCAAGAGCAAAGAGCATCGTTACACCGGCAATGAAGATAATGATGTCGTACATCAGAACCGGCGCCCCGAAAATGTGAAACACCGCGTGATTGATGTACGGCTGCGGCATCGCGGTCGAGTAGTAACCAAATTCCTTGCCGGCCATGTTGTAGAGAAAGTACGACGCACCTATCGCGCTGATTAAGTAAGCCAGAGCCGGCGCCCGTCGTCGGCGCAGCGGCCGATACGCCACGCGTTCGACGCCGGTGGCAACCACAGCGCCTACGGTGCCACTGACTACGATGCCCAGCGATATCAACCCGACGGTCGCCACCCCACTCGGAACTGAGGTCCCAATCAGTGCCTTCATGAGAAAGTACCCCGCAAAGCCTCCCGACATGAAGATCTCGGAGTGCGCGAAATTGATCAGCCGCAACACCCCGTAGACCAGCGTGTAACCAATAGCGACCATGCCGTAAAGGAAGCCGTTTGCGATACCACCGATAAACAAGGCCCAGAACTCCAGACGAAACGTATCAAAGTGTGCCGCGAGGTAGTGACCAAACGCTCCCAACGAATCCCCTTTGTTCGTCGCCGACGAGTGTACCCACATTGCAAGGACCGGGGGCGATTCGCCCCCGGTCCTTGCAATGCAGCTAGTACGTCGTTATTCCCGGCCCAAGGGAACGATCTTGCCGTTCCTCACCTGGTTCACGTAAGTCGCCGAAACAGCAATGTTGCCGTTCTTTTGGAATCGGATCGTCTTTGAGATCCCCTTCATGACGATCGTGTGCAGCACCTTGACTATGCCTGCCCGCGTGACCTTCTTCAATTCGGTCATGGCCTTGATGATCACGTTGGTCGCGTCATAGGCTTCCGGCGCGTACGTCGCGTTCGCGGCACTGAAGTGCGCGAGCGCCTGGTAGGCCTTGTTAAACGACTTGTCGTTCGAGCTCGAGCACGCACAGGAGAGGTAGACGCCATTCGCCGCCGAGGCAGGCGTCGTGCCCTGAATCAGCGCCGGCGACAAGGCACCGTCGTCGGACATGATCTTGCCCGTGTACCCAGCACTCTGCAGCGCCCCGAGGAAGAGGCCGAGGTCGCAGTAGTAGCCGCCGTAGAACATCGCCTGGGCACCGCTAGCGACAACCTGGGTAGCTGCGGCCTGGTACTCAGACGATGAAGCTGAACCGTTCTGGCACTGTGACGTGCCAGGTACGGTCGCCGGCGTCACTTTGGCGCCATCCTTGCTCGCCTGCGCCGCCACCGCACCAGCTACTCCCGATCCATACGCCGTACCGTCGTTCACGACGTAGAGCGTCTTCACGCCCAACTTGTGGACGAGGTAGTTCGCGTCGGAGGGACCCTGAACGTTGTCGTCAGAAACTATGCGGAAGAAATTGTTCCAGCCGTTGGTGGCCAGTGCGGTAGCCGTCGCCGACGGGCTCACCGTCGCGACCTGAGCCTTGTGATAGTAAGGCTCCGAAGCTGCCGTGGCACCCGAGAACGCTGGTCCGACCACCGCAACCAAGTTTTTGTTAGCGATGGCTGCCTGCGCCTGGGTCGGCGCAATTGTCGGGTCGCCCTGGTCGTCGTACGTAGCCAGCTTCAAGATGAAAGGCAACTTGTGGGTGGCGTTGGCTTGGTCGATTGCCAGCTGCACGGCAAACACCATGTTCACACCGAGCTGCTGGTTGCCGCCCGACAACGGTCCCTGATATCCGATGACGTAGGTCGGCTTCGCCGCAGCCCCCGACGTTGACGCAATGCCGACTGCCGGCACCGCCATCAACAGCAGGGCACTCGACGCGACCGCCGCCACCGTCTTGTTCAAACGAGGCTTCATCAGCTCGTCCTCCTCAACTGTGTCAATTCACTTCCCCCAAAATTCGTAGGCGCCCTTGTTGACGCCGACCAAAAACCGGGCGGAAACTGTCCAGGCCACTTTGGCCATGACGCACAGTAGCAGTAGGCGCCAAAGTAAACCTCGGCACCACTTATTGGCGTCGCCGAAAACTCTTCGGCCCGCGACGAACAGATGTTTGCCACATTTGCCTGGCGGGGCTAGGATACGAACAGTTGTTCGTCAA
>JAKBCI010000143.1 GCA_021807965.1 Actinomycetes bacterium | reverse complement strand
CTTGCCCGAAAGTCAGGCCGGTTGGGTCCAATACCTTCGCGCGAAGGGTTACGACGTACCGAGTGGCTGGGCGGCGGCGTTACGCGGTGAGCCAGATCGACCCGCCGAGGACTCCCTCAGTGGTTTTCTCACGACCCGGTTTCTCGAGTGGCTCGGACGCCAGGAGTCCGGGTGGTTCGCGCACCTCAGCTATTTGCGGCCCCACCCCCCGTACGCCGCGGCTGGGGAGTTCGCATCGAGGTACCATCCAGACGACGTCGACCTGCCGATTGCACCGGCGACCGATGATCGTCACCAACTCCACGACACCGCGCTGAACCTGAGGGCTAGCGCGGCGCCGAGCGACGAACGTGAAATGCGTCACTTGCGCGCACAGTACTACGGCATGATCAGTGAGGTTGACGAACAGGTGGGGCGGGTGGTTCGTGCGATTGAGGAACGCAACGAATGGGATGAAACGCTCGTGGTGGTGACGGCGGATCACGGCGAGCAACTGGGCGATCACGGTCTAATCGAGAAACTTGGATTCTTTCCGCAGAGCTATCACATCATCGGCCTCTGGCGCGACCCACGACGTGCGCCGGCGGGCGTCGTGGTGACTCAGTTCACAGAAAACGTGGATCTGTTGGTGACGCTTTCGGACGCCCTGGAAGTATCCGCACCGGTCCAGTGCGATGGACGGTCGCTCCTTCCTCTCTTCGAAGCGGGGGCGACCGAGTGGCGCGCAGCGGCGCATTACGAGTGGGACTTCCGGTCGTTCTTCATTGGTCGCGGCGGAGCGGACTGGCCCGCCGATCGGTCGCTCAGTCGTCACAACCTTGCGGTTTCGGTGAGTGACGATACTGCCTACGTGCAGTTTGGCGACGGCAGTTTTCGCTGTTACGACGTCGCCGCCGATCCGACGTGGCGCACCCCGTGCCGGGAGACCGAGCGGATCCTCGCCGCGGCCCAAGAGCAGCTTCAGTGGCGCCAAGAACACCTGCGCCGGGACGTAACCGACATGGTGCTGGGTCGCGAACGGCGAGGCCGCTGGCCCCGATTGTCCATCGCTGGCTGACCGGACGACCGAGTTCAGCGCGCAACCGCTTTGCGACAAAAGCTCCGTTTCATCAGGGATCTGGACGTCGCCACGGGGCGCCGTCGTTCGATGGGTGCGAGAAACATCGATGGTGCGACGCCAAGCGAGGAATCTATCTGGTATCAATAACGGTTGCGTCACACTGGCGCTAACGGTGAGGGAGTAGATATGCTGCGGATTTCACGCGTGCGTCAAGTACTGGCTACGGCGGGCGTCGCGGCGCTCGTGGTGGCATCGAGCGCCGTCGCGGGAGCGTCCTCGACAACGGGTACGTACAACGCCGCGGCGGCCAAGTTGGTGCCGTCAGCCTTCAAGGGCAAGGTTCTCCAAGTAGCGACGGACGCGACGTACGCGCCCGACGAGTACATGAACGGTACCAAGATGGTCGGTTTCGACATTGACTTTATTAACGCGATTGCGAAGACCTTGGGCATCAAGATAAACGAGAACAACGTGACGTTCGACAACATCATTGCCGGAATCAAATCGGGTCACTACGTCATTGGCAACTCGTCATTCACTGACACCAAGGCGCGCGAAGCGCAAGTCAACTTCGTTGACTACTTCCAGGCCGGTGAGGGCGTGTACGCCAAGTCGACCTCGAAGCTCACGTTCACGGGACTTAAGAGCTTCTGTGGTCACAGCGTCGCGGTCGAGACCGGCACCACCGAACAGACGGACGCTACGAACACGGCCAAGACGTGTCCCGCGAACAAGAAGTTGAGCGTCCTTCCTTTCTCGACGCAGACCGAGGCGAACGTCGCGGTTTCGTCGGGCCACGCCCAATTCGGCTTTGTTGACAGTCAGATTGCGGGCTACATTGTCGCCACGTCGAAGGGAGCATTTAAGCTCGTCGGACGGGCGGTGAAGGTAGCGCCGTACGGTATCGCCACACCGAAGACCGCAGCCGGTTTGGGGTTGGCTAAGGCCATCGAAGCTGCGATCAAAGTGTTGATCGCCAACGGGACGTACCACGCGATCTTGACCCACTACGGCGTGCAGGCCGGCGCCTTGCCGCTCGGTCGGATTCAGCTGAATGGGGCGACGTCGTAACCCCCCAGCGGTATTTGCGCTTGTAGTAGAAACGTAGCCATGAGTACGGACGGGGGCGACGCAGTAAAGGTCGTCCCCGTCCGTCACGTCGGGCGGTGGTTCGGCGGGGCCGTCATCGTGATTCTCATCGGGATGCTGGTGCACACGATCTTCTCCAAGATTCCCACCGGTCAGCGGTCGTGCCAGACCGTTCGCGGTGTTCGATTGTGCCACCCCCAGATCAATTGGCGATTTAGCTGGAACGTTGTGTTTCACTACTTCACGTCGTCGGAGATCTTGCACGGCTTGATTAAGACCATGGAACTGACGGTGCTCGCGATGGTAATCGGTATCGCGCTCGGCGTCCTTATCGCCGTGATGCGCCTGTCACCGAGTCGATTACTGTCGTCACCGGCGTGGAGCTACACGTGGTTCTTTCGTGGCACGCCCGTCTACGTACAGCTCCTCTTCTGGTTCAACATTTCCGCGATCTTTCCGTCGTTGACTATTGGGTTGCCGTTCCTGCCCGTCACGTTCCTACACCTCGACATGGTGACTCTGCTCACGCCATTCACGGCCGCGGCCGTCGCCCTCGGTCTCAATGAAGCGGCGTACATGTCAGAGATTGCGCGATCCGGCCTGATCTCGGTGGACGAGGGCCAAGTCGAAGCGGCCAGTTCACTCGGCATGACCCGGAGCCAGTCGCTTCGCCTCGTCGTGTTGCCCCAAGCCATGCGGATCATCATCCCGCCGACGGGCAATGAGGTTATCTCCATGTTGAAGACGACCTCGTTGGCTAGCGCCATCGGACTGACCGAGTTGCTCGGTGCGGCGACCAATATCTACGCGGCCAACTACGAGGTCATGCCCCTGCTGATCACGGCGAGTCTCTGGTACTTGATCGTGACGACCGTGCTATCGATCGGCCAGTTTTACCTCGAGCGCCACTTCGGACGCGGAGCGCTTCGAACGCCGCCACCGACGCCGCTGGCGCGTTTGCGGAGCGATCTGCGGGGCATTCTGTCGAAGTTTCGAACGCCGCGACCGGCGCTCGTGCGCGAGGTGACGTCGTGACGATCCCGATGGTTGAAGCGCGCGGAGTCTGCAAGCACTACGCCGGGGTCGAGGTGCTGAAGGGCGTCGACTTGACAGTCAACCGCGGCGAGGTCACGTGCTTGATCGGACCCTCGGGCTCGGGCAAGAGCACGCTGCTACGCTGCATCAACCACCTCGAGAAGCACGACGCGGGGGAGCTGCGCGTGGATGGCCAACTCGTCGGGTACGAAGCCCGTGACGGCAAGCTGTACGAACGAAGTGACAAACAGATCTGCGTTGAACGATCACAGATCGGCATGGTATTCCAGCGCTTTAACCTGTTTCAGCACCTGACCGTGCTCGACAACGTGACCATCGGTCAGGTGAAGGTGAAGAACGTCTCACCCGACGATGCGGCTAGACGGGCTCGCGAGTTGCTCCTTCGGGTCGGACTCGACGCCAAGGAGCGTTTCTATCCGAGTCAACTCTCGGGCGGTCAGCAGCAACGCGTCGCAATCGCCCGAGCCTTGGCCATGGATCCCAAGCTGATGCTCTTCGACGAACCAACGTCGGCGCTGGATCCCGAGCTCGTAGGCGAGGTGCTCGACGTGATGAAGGACCTCGCGAATAGCGGGATGACGATGATTGTCGTTACCCATGAGATGGGTTTCGCGCGTGAGGTTGCTGACACGGTGTACTTCTTAGACCGGGGTGTCATCGAGGAATCGGGCGACCCACGGCAGGTACTGACCGCACCCCGGTCGGAGCGATTGGCGAGCTTCCTATCGAAAGTGCTGTAGTGCGTTGGGACATTCATCCGACCAACGAGGGCACCGGTCTGCCGCTCGAGGGTGTTCGCGTGCTCGATTTCTCGCGGGTGTTGGCGGGACCGCTTTGCGCGATGATCGCCGGGGACTTGGGAGCGGACGTCGTGAAGGTGGAAAGTCCTGACGGCGACCCGGTTCGAGCCTTAGCCCCGCCTCGATTTGGCGACGACGCTACCTACTATTTGGCGGTTAATCGACATCGGCGTAACGTGGTGGCGGACCTACGAGTACCTAGCCAGTTTGACGCGGTGGCGGAACTCGTCAAGCAGGCGGATGCCGTCGTAGAGAACTACCTGCCCAACCAGATTGCTTCCTTGCGGATCGATCGTCTGCGAGACGCCAATCCGGAATGCGTCTGGGTGAGCGTCACCCCGGCGACGTCGGGCGGACCGGTGGCCGCGCAGCCGTCATTCGATTTACTGGCTCAGGCGCGGTCGGGATTGATGGGCGTGACTGGACGAGCCGACGGCGAACCCACCAAAGTTGGTTCGCCCTTGGCCGACGTCGTGACGGGTCTCTACGCGACCATTGGACTGCTCACCGGACTGTACGCGCGAGCAGACGGAAGGTCGGCCCGACGATTCGAAGCACCGTTGCTCGAGTCGACCATGAGCGCGTTGATCAATCAGGCGCAGGGCTACCTCTCTACCGGCGTAAACCCGGTGCGGCTCGGCAACGATCATCCGAGCATCGCACCATACGGACCGGTGTCGACCGCCGACGGTTACCTACTCTTGGCGGTCGGCACCGACCCGCAGTACGAGAAACTCATCAGCGTGCTTGGTAACGAGGCGCTGGCCAGTCACGGCGAATGGGCGACGAACGCCGCACGCGTCGCCGACAGTAGGAGCCTGCGTGAGGCGCTCGACGGCGTGTTCCGTACTCGCACGACAGCGCAGTGGTTGGAGGATTTGGCTGCTTCTGGTGTCCCACACGGCCCAATTTTTGACGTCGCGTCAGCCTTCGCGCAGCCCCAAATCCGTGACGGGGACTTCGTCGGCTGCATGGACGCGCCGGGCGGGACCACCCGGGCCATGCGAACACCTCTGTTGATCGACGGCCGACGCCCGGTAATTCGGCGCGGACCTCGCCAAT
>JAKBCI010000142.1 GCA_021807965.1 Actinomycetes bacterium | reverse complement strand
CGCTTCGTCGACACACAATCGTGATCGTTCGTGCTTCGACGAGAGTCGCTGTACCCCTGAACTGTCACTGGCTCTCCTGTCCCCCCCCAGCCAAAAGTGATGGTAGCGGTAATCGAACAAGTACGCAAGTAGTTTGACGTTTGTTTCTGTCCGAACTAGAACCTATATATCGTGATCGGCGAAATTGTTCAGACATTATGGCTATGGCTCGGTGGTAGGTAGGTGCGGTTGGCGGCGAGATCAATGGTGGGTGTACCCCTCGGGGCCACTGCGAGAGGCACCGTGGCGCCGAGTAGGCGTGGAGGCGGCTGATGGCGAGACTGATGACTCGGGTGACGACGGACGCCGGTCGAGATTCTGCGCGACAGTCGTGTCCACGCACGCACCGTGAGCTGACTGGCCGTCATTCGTCCCCGTTGAACGGGTCCCCTGCTCAGCACCATTCGCCTAACTCGGTGCGACGACCCGACGTTGACAGGTTGGTGCACCGAATCCGACGTCCTCGCCGGATAGGGCGACGTAAAAGGGTGAGCTCAATCATGCAAGGTTCGATGCCGTCAGGATTCTCTGAGTATGTCGGGTCCATCAGCGATGCCCGTGATAACGATCCCTGGCTGTGGACGGAGCTCTGGTCACGGTTCTCGACGGTAGGTCGGGACCGCGCGCAGTCGGGCAGCGTACTTCGAAGTGACGATTATCTGAGCGGGCCGCGGGGGCGGTCGCGCGGATCACGTCGCGCACCGTCATGTGGTGACAACGCTGACGAGGCTAGTGGTTGGCGAATGGCCCTACGCGAAAGGGCAGGCCGCAATCAGCACGACGTGGCGCGTCGGCGTGGGTTAGGACCTGGCAACGCGAGCCACGTCTTAACAATCCTCGTTATGGTGCCAGCACGCACACCGCAGACGGACGAATCAGGACGTTCTGACTCACGTGACATTCCCCTCGATTCGAATGTCCATGACCTGTCACATCGTTGCGTGTCGCGCTGGTTGAGTCCTGATGCAAATGACGAGTCTGTAGAAAGGGGGGACCTAACATGTTCGGTAGCGACGAGTGGCTGGGCGGTTGGCGCATTCGATTGATCGTGACGCATTGCGAAATACGCCTAGGCGAGGTGGGGGCATGAAAACCGATGCGGTGCCTTTATCGCGCCAGCGCATAGTCGAGGAGCGATTGCGCGAGAACGGTGAGGTGCTCGTCACTAGTCTCGCTCGCGAGTTCGGCGTCAGCGAGGTCACGATACGGCGAGACCTCACCGCCCTCGAGGGACGTGGCGTTGCGCAACGATCACACGGCGGTGCCATCCTCGTAGACTCCTCGTTCTCAGACCCGCGATTCGTGCGAAGTCGATTGCGTCAGCGCGAGGCAAAGCGCAAGATCGCCCATCGTTGCGCAGAACTTCTGCCAAAGTCAGGGAGTCTTTTTGTCGGTGGCGGCACGACCGCGTGCGAAGTCGTCAGCTGCCTACGTGACCAACCGCAACTGAATATCTACACTTCAAATCTGGCGGCGGCGTCTGAGGCGATGTCAGACGGCGCTCAACTCTCCATTATCGGTGGGACCGTTCAGGGGCCAACCTGTTCACTGGCCGGTGAACTGGCTCGAGCGTCCCTCTCACTACTCTCAGCGGAACGAATAGTGCTAGGCGCTGATGCGATATCGGTCGACGGCGGCGTCACCAGTCACAGCGGGGCGGAGGCGGACGTCGCTCGGATGATGATTGAGCGAACGAGGGGCGAGTTGATCTGCGTGGTTGACAGTACGAAGTGGGGTGGTCGGGCTGACCACGTTGTTGTTCCGGTCGCGAATCTGTCGATGGTGATTACCGACGGGTTGCCGGCTGACGAGGAGACTCGCCTGAAGCTTCTCGGGGTGAGAGTTGAACTTGTCCCGTGAAGCCAGTGCCGTACCGTACCTCGACGATCCAACGCTGCGGTAGGTCATGACGTCAATGGTCGACTCATCTTTCCCGGGCTCGCTACGCTGACGCCGTGTCCCGGCCGAGCCAGCACGTGGCGTCGCTCTTGCTCACTGGCGGGGCGAGCCGGCGCATGGGCCGTGACAAGTCGAGCATTGCCATCGACGGCACGACCCTCGCGCGGCGCACCGCGACGCTGCTCGTTCGAGTAACGGCGCTAGCGCTCGAGGTCGGGCCCGGCACATCGGGGCTCGACGCAGTGCGCGAGCAGCGAACCGGCGAGGGGCCACTCGTCGCGGTCGCCGACGGAAGCCCAGCGCTGCGCGAGTCCCGGCATCTGTGTCCCGCCCTCGTCGTCGCCTGCGACCTGCCCTTCGTGACCGAAGCTCTCTTAAGATTCCTCGTCGACGTCGACGCCCCCGGTTCGGTCGTCCCCGTGGTCGAGGGTCGGGCCCAACCGCTGGTGGCTCGGTGGAACGGCCGCGACCTCGACCTTGCCGGTGAGCTCGTCGCGCGTGGCGAGCGTTCATTGCGTCACGTCCTTGAGCAGTCCGACGTCACCTGGCTTGACGAGGCGCAGTGGGGGCACGTCGCGACCGACGCAACCTTCGCCGACGTGGACAGCCCGGCTGACCTCGTGCGGTACGGACTGCGCGTCACCGACGAGTGACGTTGCGACGCCGCCGCGGTCGGCGACGAGGGACGGCGGGCGACTTACTCGCCGGACTCGACGGCCGGCAGTTCGATCCCGCGCGCGAGCTCGATCGCCTCGGTCGCGCTGAGACCCGCTGATGCGGCGAGCCAGCATGCGATCGGCGCCGCGGTGCGCTCCGAGGCGTGCGCGGCCATACCCGCGAGCGAGAGGATCGCGCCACGCTCTTCATCGTTTGGCACGTCTCGTCCGACGAGCTCCGCGAAGGCGCTGAGCCACGTGGCGGCGTCACTGGTCACGTTTCGTATCGTAGCGATCTTTTCGTTAGCGAATATGACCAACGCCGTCGGTAAGATCAGGGCGTCGCCGCGTACGACGGTGGTTGGCGGCGCGAGGAGGGTGCGGTGAGCCGCGTAGCGCCACAGCGTTCGGTCGTTCGACTCACGATTGGCTCGGCGCCCGAGCGACGGCGCGACACGCTCGCCGGCGAAGAGCCGCTCGAACTGCGCGTCGATGGACGCTCACTCGCGGTCACGATGCGCACGCCCGGTGCCGACTTCGACCTGGCGGCGGGCTTTCTCGTGAGCGAGGGCGTGATCGCGCACCGCGAAGACCTGCGCAGTATGCGCTACTGCGCGGGGCGTGACGTCGATGAGGCCAACCGTTTCAACGTCCTGGACATTCACCTCGGGGCCGGGGTCACCGCCCCGGGCGACGACGTGGCTCGGGCCTTCTTCACGACGAGCTCGTGCGGCCTGTGCGGGAAGTCCTCGATCGCCGCGGTGCGTACTCGCTCGCGTTTTGACCTCCACGACGACCAGTTCGAGGTCACGGCCTCGACGCTCGCTACGCTGCCTGATCGAATCCGCGCGGCCCAGCGGGTCTTTGACCAGACGGGCGGCCTGCACGGGGCGGCACTCTGCAGCACGTCAGGTGAGCTACTCGTGCTTCGCGAGGACGTTGGCCGCCACAACGCGGTCGACAAGGTGGTGGGCTGGGCCCTGCGCGAAGGGCGGCTTCCCCTGCGCCAAACGATTTTGCTGGTCTCGGGACGTGCCTCGTTCGAACTCGTGCAGAAGGCCGTCATGGCCGGCGTCGCGATGCTCTGTGCCGTGTCAGCGCCGTCGTCGCTCGCCGTCGATCTCGCCGAGGAGGCGGGACTCACTCTCGTTGGCTTCCTGCGACCGCCCTCGATGGTGGTCTACGCCGGAGCCGAGCGCGTCCGCGATCTCGCGACGCTCGAGTAGCTACGCCCCCGCGGGCGATCGCTCACTGACCGACGCTGGCTCGAGACGAATGATGATGGACTTCGAGGTCGGCGTGTTGCTGCCGATCGCGGTCGAGTCGAGGGGGACGAGCACGTTCGCCTCGGGGAAGTACGACGCGGCGCAGCCGCGCGGGGTCGGGTACGCGACGGCGCGAAAGTTTGCCGCGCGGCGCTCTTCGTCGTTCCAGACGCTCACCAGATCAACGTGGTCCCCGTCGCGCAGGCCGCGCTCGGCGAGGTCGTCGGCGTTCACGAAGACGACCCGGCGGCCGCCCTCGATGCCGCGGTAGCGGTCGTCCAGGCCGTAGACGGTGGTGTTGAACTGGTCGTGGGACCTAACCGTCTGGAGGATCAGGTGCCCGTCGGGGACTTCGATCGCGTCGAGCGGGTTGCGCGTGAATCGGGCCTTGCCGGTGGCGGTCGCGAAGGTGCGCGAGTCGTGCGGTCCTCGGGGGAGCATGAATCCCCCCGGTTGGCTTACTCGTTCTTCGAAGTCGTGGAAGCCCGTTACGACGTGCTCGATGTGTCGGCGAATGACCCGGTAGTCCTCGGCCATCGCGCGCCATCCGACGTCCTCGCCAAAGAGCGCCTCGCCGAGACCGGCGACGATCGCCACCTCGCTGCGTAGGTGCGCCGAGCCCGGTTCGAGACGACCGTGGGAGGCGTGGACCATCGCCATGGAGTCTTCGACGGTCACGAACTGCTCGCCGCTCGCTCGCACGTCGCGCTCGGAACGGCCGAGACAGGGCAAGAGGAGAGCGGCGTCGCCGTGATACAGATGCGACCGGTTCAATTTGGTCGCGACGTGCACCGTCAAGCGGCACCGCTGCATCGCGGCCATGGTGACCGCCGTGTCGGGCGTCGCGGCGACGAAGTTGCCGCCGAGCGCGACGAAGACGTCGACCCGGCCGTCGCGCATGGCCCGAATCGCCTCGACGGTGTCGTAGCCGGGGTCGCGCGGCGGCGCGAAGCCGAACTCGCGACCCAGACGGTCCAAGAAGTCGTCGGGCATCTTCTCCCAGATGCCCATCGTGCGGTCGCCCTGGACGTTGCTGTGGCCGCGTATTGGCGACGGGCCCGCGCCCGGCCGTCCGATGTTGCCGCGCAGCAGCAGAAAGTTGACGATCTCGCGAATGGTCGCCACCGCGTTGCGATGCTGGGTGATGCCCATCGCCCAGCAGACGATCACACTCTTCGCGGCCGCGACGTCGTTCGCGAACGCCTCGATCTGTTCGCGCGCGAGACCACTCGCCGCTTCGATCTCGGGCCAGTCGAGATTGCGCCACGCCTCGCGAGCG
>JAKBCI010000141.1 GCA_021807965.1 Actinomycetes bacterium | reverse complement strand
CCAGGCTCCGACCACGCCATTGGTGGCGGAGTACTGACACATCGGGCTGACCCACGCGCGATTCTTCAACGTGAGGCCCCGAATGGACAAGGGGGAGAACAGCGTGGACACGGTAGTTCCTCGACGTAGGTACCGGTCCAATCTACCGGGGTCCGCGGTCCACGCCCGCGCCACGACGGCGTCGATACACTGGCTCGAGCGAAAACGTACTTGGAGATGCCGTGAGAGTTGCCAACGTGGACGGACGCGCGATGATCGTGCTCGACGAAGGACTTATCGACGTGCACGAAGCGTCTCGAGGACGCTTCTCGTCGCGACCTGAGGCCCTACTCGATCGTCTAGACGAGGTCCGCGCGTGGCTAGTTGGCGACCAGCCCACCGTCACGACGTCGGTGAGGATGCTGGATCTAGCGACGTCCGCGTCGCTCGGCCCCGTCGTCGATGCACCGAGCCAAGTATTCGCGGTCGGGCTCAACTACCAAACCCACGCGGCAGAGATGGGACTGGCGCCGCCGAGTCAACCGATGATCTTCGCGAAGTTCGCGTCCAGTTTGGCGGGGGCCACGGCCACGTTTGGGCTGCCGGGGACCCGAGTGGACTGGGAAGCCGAGCTCGTCGTCGTGATTGGCCGCGGCGGGCGCGATCTCAATCCAGCGACGGCCATGGCGGCCGTGGCGGGCTACTGCGTTGGCCAGGACTTGAGCGACCGCGATCTCCAAATGGCTGGCATAACCCCCCAGTTCAGCCTCGGCAAGTCGTATCGAAACTTCGCGCCGGTCGGTCCTTGGATCACCACCACCGATGAGGTAGCGGATCCCCAGGACTTGCGGATCCAGTGCAGTGTCAACGGCAGGACCTATCAAGATTCCACGACCCGCGACATGGTGTTCAGCGTCAATGACATCGTGACCTACATCTCGAGGGTGTGCGAGCTTCGCCCGGGCGATCTCATCTTCACCGGAAGTCCGCACGGCGTTGGCCAAGGCCAGCGGCCACCAGTGTTCTTGCGGTCCGGTGACGAGGTGGTCACCACCATCACCGGTCTTGGCACCCTTCGCAATCGCGCGCAGTGACGACGTGACTGCGCGTGGGGACGAGTTCTCTGGTCGGGCTGGGGAGATTTGAACTCCCGATCTCTCGGCCCCCAGCCGAGCGCTCTAGACCAAACTAAGCCACAGCCCGTGAACGGTCAATCCTAGCCGCCGCGTCGTCCTACGCCGGTGGTCGGTGCGAGCCGTGGGACTGATCGGGGTTGGTGAGCCACGCCCGCGCCTCGCACAAGAACGCGATCGTCTCGCCGGTCGCCCGGGCGCGTATCGCTTCGAGAATTCGCTCGTCGAGCGCTTCCAATATCTCGTCTCGGGCCATCGTTACCTATCCTCCTGCCATCGCGGTCACCACGTCCACCACGCAACCCTCCGTGACAGCGGTCCTCTCCCAGTCCCGCCGACTCACGATCTCACCGTCCAGCGCCACGGCCACGCCACGGCCATCGAGTGCCAAGTCGTCGAGCAGTGATCGCACCGTCCCCCCGGACCACGGCCGCTCGACGCCGTTGAGTCTGATCACCGTCGCTCCAGGGCTTCCAGCGTGTCCGCCGCCGCGAGTGGCGCCACCGTGACGCCGTGGCGATAGTGTCCCGATGACCACAGCCAGCCCGGCGGGTCGAGTTCGACCAAGAAGGGCCGAAGGTCCGGCGTGGCCGGGCGTAGTCCGTTGCGCACCTCGACGAAGGTAGCCCCGTCGAGCTCGGGAACGACGTCGAGGCCGTCACGCAGCAGTCGTGCCAGTTCGCCCACTTCGACCAGTGGCTCCGCCTTCTCTTCCGCCGTGGCGCCGAGAACGTGGTAGCCCCCCGGCCGGCTGACCATGTAGAACGCTCGCCCCCGTAGGAATGCTCGTATCGTCGGGGCGTTCACCCGTTCCAGCCCGCGCACCCGCGCGGTTACGCCACGCACCGGGCGCACCCGCGCTGACTCGGGTCCGCTCAGTCCCGCCGGCAGTCCCGCCGCTCCCGTCGTGACAATGCCCCGATTCGCTCGGGTTACCCCCGATTCGCTGCGTACCGCCACGCCGTGCTCGCTCGATACCACGGTGATCACCCGTTCTTGAACGAGCTGAACTGCGAGTTGCTCATTGGCCTCGCGCAACAACGTGACTGCGTCATCGGGGTCGAGCCAGGCATCTTCGTTCATGAAGAGACCGTCGCGTATCCGACTCGTAATGCCGCGAAACATCTCCGGCTCACTATCGCGCGCCACGGGTCGCAGGGGTGCGCCGAAATCCTGCGCCACGCCTCGGAACTGATCGATCAGTCGGCGATCACCGCTATCCCAGCCAACGATCAAGGTACCGGTTTGCACAATCGACAGTTCGCGGCCGGTCAACACGGCGAGCTCGCTCGCCAGATCTCGCCACGCCGCGACGGCTCCCTGCTGATACCGGTAGTTCTCTTGTTCGCCGGGGGCGATCTCGGCCGTCGGCGCGAGCATGCCCGCCGCGGCGTGCGTCGCGCCCATCGCCGGAGCCGGATCGAACAGTGTCACGCGGTGTCCGCGCTGGGCCAGTCGAAACGCGGTGGTGAGGCCAATGATTCCTGCACCGACAATGATGATCGACGTATCGCGCGCGCTCACGGCCCCAGCGTAGGTCGCGGTCGCGGCGGACGAATTCGGTATAGTGGCCGTGGGTCAGCGTTGCCCCGTAACCGTGACGCTATGACCAGAGAACTCTACGACCCCTCCTTCGAGCACGACGCCTGTGGTGTCGGTGTGGTGGCGGACCTCACGCGTCAGCGTACGCACCGAACCGTCACCGACGCACTCGTGATCCTGGAGAATCTCGAGCACCGCGGGGCGACCGGCGCCGACGCTGACTCGGGCGACGGCGCGGGCGTCTTGATCCAGATGCCCGACGAAGCGGTTCGCCAGTGGTTCGACGCCGTACCCCCACTCGGTGAGTACGGCGTCGTGCACTGGATGATCGACCGCTCGATCACGCCCGAGCTCGTACGGACCGCGTCGGAACGTGCGGCCCTCCGATTGGGACTCCTCAGTCGTGGGTGGCGTGACGTGCCAGTCGACTCGAGCATCCTCGGTCCAACGTCAGCGTCGAGCGAGCCGCGCTTCGTCATGCAGCTCGTGACGTCCCAAGCCGCGCGACCAACGCCGGAACTGGAAAACGCCCTGTTTTGCCTGCGTCGTCTGGTCGAGCACGAGACGGGCGCCTACGCCGCGTCGTGCTCGGCGGCCGTGCTCGTGTACAAGGGCATGCTGAGCGCCCCCCAGTTGCGCCGCTACTTCGCGGACCTTGCCGATGCGAAACTCGCGTCGGCGGTGGCGGTCGTGCATAGCCGGTTCTCCACCAATACGCTGCCGCGCTGGGAGCTGGCCCAGCCGTTTCGGTTCATCGCGCACAACGGCGAGATCAACACAATTCGGGGAAATCGCAACTGGATTACGGCGAGAGAGACGACGCTGCGATCACCGTCGTTACCGGTGCCGCTAGCCGAGCTCACGCCGATCATTACCGAGTCGATGAGTGATTCAGCGAGCTTCGATGAGGTGGTGGAACTACTCGTGCGCGCCGGACGAACGTTGCCCCACGCCATCTTGATGATGATTCCAGAGGCCTGGGAACGATCGACGGCAATGGATCCGGTGCGCCGCGACTTCTACCGCTATCACGCCGCGCTGATGGAACCGTGGGACGGGCCCGCCTCGATCACGTTTTGTGACGGCAACGTGGTCGGGGCGGTGCTCGACCGCAACGGTCTACGCCCGGCGCGATACTGGGTGACCGACGACGATCGCGTCATCTTCGCGAGCGAGGTCGGCGTCCTCGCTGTCGATCCTCGCTCAGTGGTCGCCAAGGGACGCCTCCAGCCCGGCAAGGTCTTTCTGGTTGACCTCGAGCGCGGGCGAATCGTCCACGACGACGAGGTGAAGGACGAGCTCGCCCGACGCGCCCCGTACGGCGACTGGCTAGCCAACGAACAGGTCACGCTCGAGGACCTCGAGGCGCGACCCATGCTGCTGCCCAGCTACGCCTCGGTTCGCCAGCGCCAGCGCGCCTTTGGCTACGGCGAGGAGGACCTGCGACTCATCATCCGCCACATGGCCCAGGTCGGCGAAGAGCCCATCGGGTCGATGGGCTCCGACAGCGCCCTGGCGGTCCTGTCGAACAAGCCGCGGTCGCTCTTTGACTACTTCAGCCAACTCTTCGCCCAGGTGACCAATCCGCCGCTCGACGCGATTCGCGAAGAGCTCGTGACCTCGACGCGGGTCTCGCTCGGCGGCGAAGAGAACCTCCTGACCGAGGGCCCCTCGCACTGTCACCAGATCGTGCTGCCCTCACCGGTGCTCAGCATCGAGGATCTCGCGAAGCTCCGCTACGTCGACGAGAATGAGCGGGTGAGCGGCTTCACACCCGTGGCGCTCGACGGGCTCTTTGACGTCGACGGCGACGGGGATCCTGGCGATCGGTTGGCGAAGGCCGTCGATCGACTCGCGAACGAGACGGTCGAGCACGTTCGAGCGGGGGCGAACGTGCTCATCCTGTCGGATCGAAACACCAGCGCGACGCAAGCCGCGATTCCCAGCCTGCTGCTCGTGTCGGCTGTTCACCATCGATTGGTTGACGAGCATCTGCGAACTCGCGCGGCGCTCGTCGTGGAAGCGGGCGACGCGCGCGAGGTTCACCATGTCGCCCTGCTCATCGGGTTCGGCGCATCCGCCGTCTGCCCCTATCTCGCCTACGAGTCGATCGACGCTCTCGTCGATCAAGGCGAAATCGATCAGCGCAGTGCCTTCGAGGGGCGCTACCAGTACGCCAAGGCCTTGACCAAAGGCCTGGTGAAGGTGATGTCGAAAATGGGCGTGTCGACGGTAGCCAGTTACGTCGGCTCGCAGCTCTTTGAAGCGTTGGGGCTCGACGACGATCTCCTGGGTCGGTACTTTCCGGGCTTCCGCTCACGGATTGGGGGGGCTGGACTGACGCGAATCGCGCGTGACTTGCTCGCGTGGCACGACGCTGCGTACGGCACCGAGCCGACCGCACTGCCCAACGTCGGCGAGTACCAGTGGCGCCGAGACGGTGAGCTCCATTTGTTCAACCCCCACACGGTCCAAAAGCTCCAGCACGCCACCCGAGAGGGTCGCTACGAC
>JAKBCI010000140.1 GCA_021807965.1 Actinomycetes bacterium | reverse complement strand
ACACCACGGCGTCGCCACTCTTGAGCGACGTGCGAACCCACGCCACGGCCTCATCGCGCGAGTCAACCCGGCGGGGTGGGGACCCGTAGCCAGTCGCCAACGCCAACGCGTTGGTGCGACCGACAACGACGAGCTCGAGGCCGAGGGACGCCGCACGCCGAGCCAGGGCCAAGTTCTGACCGTACTGGTCCGAACCGAGCTCGACCATCCCCGGCGTCACGAGCACCCGTCGTCCATTGATCGCCAATCCGACCAGTAGGTCAACCGCCGACTCCGCGCTGACGGGATTCGCGTTGAACGTGTCGTCGATCACGACGACGCCCGACGGCGCAACGCCGACGTTGCTCCGGTTGACGACCGGGGTGATGGTCGCGACCCGAGTGATCACCTCGTCCGTCGTCGTGCCCAGTTCGAGCGCTACGGCGACGGCGCACGCTAGATTCGTCGCCTGAACGCCAGGGACCACCGCCCCGGTCCCCAACGTCGCTCCCCCCCGTTCCACGCGCCACCGGCCCGCCTCGACCACCACCCGGACGTCGCTCGCCTCGTGCGCCGAGCCGGCCACGATGACGCGTTTACCGGCCGCGCGCAACGGATCAACCCACGCGCGCAGGCGCACGTCATCACCGTTCACGACTACCGTCGCCGCCGTTTCGGTTATTTCGAACTTAGCCGCGTCAATAACGTCCAGGGACCTCATCCGCTCGAGGTGCACCGGACCAATCGCCGTGATGACGGCGATGGCCGGTGGACACCAGCTGCACAGCTCACGTATTTCGCCGGGCCCGTACGTGCCCATCTCCGCGATGAAGACCCTGGTACCGTCGCTCAAATTCTCGTTGATCGCCCGGGAGAGCCCCGCTCGGTTGTTGAAGCTGCGAGGTGAGGCGACGGCTCCATCGCCAACCAAGTGCGCTAGGTGATTCTTCGTAGACGTCTTACCAAATGAACCAGTAACCGCCACGATCGTCGGCGCGACGCTAGTCAGGCGCGCCTTGGCGCGGTTCACGAACGCCTGCGCGTGGCGACGCTCGTACGGGGCCACTAGCCGAACGGTGAGATCGAGGATCACTGGGACGGCCCACAGTACGACAACCGCGCCGAGCCACGGCCGCGCCGAGAATGCGCCGAGCACCGACACGGCGCCAGCGATCAAAGTCGCCACCGCGGCGATAACCGATGACCGCCGCGTCCAGCGCAGGGGGCTCGTGCGTCCGCGCAGTCCGAGCCCCGTAGGGCACAGCAGCCCGTAGAGGACGGCGTCAAGCACCAGCCACGCGTCGCTGCGCAGCACCAGTCCTACGAGTAGACCGACGAAGAGGACGTGACTGAGCGTCACCGGACGGCGAAGAAATCGCCGCGGCGGCGTTGACGCCGATCCCACTTGGGGCGACGTCCATCGTCCGAGAAACCGGGCCAACGCCGAGGGCTCGTAGTGCTCTCGCTGAAGCACCCGAAGCCAGCGCACCAGCTGCGCGACGTAGCCCGCGGCGAGGGCCAGCGCCGCGAATGTCGCGAGCGCGATGGTCACGCCAGTGCCTCGAGGACCGCCTCGGCGAGTGAGCCAGGGTCCTCGATTGGTAGCAGGTGCCCTGCGCCGCCAACCACGCGAACGCGATCGCGCGCCGTCGCGTCCCTCGGCACCAGGTCGTCGGCGAGGCGCGCCATGGCCACGGGAATCTCGTCGTCCAACTCGCCCCACACGAACGTCACGGGAACTCGCAGCCGGCGCAGCTCGTCGTCGTAGCCTTCGGCGACGGTCGCGACGAGCACGTCGCGAATGACGCCGCTCGCCGCTCGATAGTCCCTCGAGCCGTAGTGACGATTCACCGCCTCCATCCGATCGTGGGAGAGCCAACCGCGACGATGTAGCCAGCGCAAGGCGCGATAGCGCCACGGTGGAAGACTCGGTGCGTCGGCGCGCAGTAGCGGCGCGCCACTCACGACGAGCGCGCGCACGTATTCGGGGTGCTGCGCGCCGATCACCGTAGCGATCCGACCACCGAAGGAGTGTCCTACGAGAACCACGGGTGATCCGAGATCAGCGAGCACCGGCGCGACAAGCTCGGCGTAGTGTCTCGCACCGCCGACGACCGTTGGGGGTGGTGATGAACCGAATCCCGGCAAATCCAGCGCGACCGATGAAACGCCGCGCACCGCCAGACGGTCCTGCACGCCGGCGAAGTCGCGACCCCGCCGCGCCCAGCCGTGCAGCAGCACGACGTCAACCGGACCTGCGCCGACAACTTCGCCGAACACACGTCCGTCGGCGAAAGTCTGCAGCACCTGTTCAGGTTACCGAGCCTCGGGGCGGTGTTGACGACCCGGCCGGTAGCGTCGTGCCGTGAGCGAGGTCAGCGAGTTCTCCGACGACTATTTGATCGGCCTGACACCCGAGCAGCGCGAGGCCGTGACGTCGCCGGCGCGGCGGCTGCTCGTGCGAGCGACGGCGGGGTCGGGCAAGACCCACGTGCTCACGCTGCGCATCCAACGCCGGATCGCTCGAGGCGACTACCGCCCCGACGATGTGCTGGCCATGACCTTTACCCGTAAGGCCGGCGACGAGCTGCGCCGGCGTCTCGCAGCGGCCGGCATACGCGACGTGCGTGCCGGGACCTTCCACCGCGCGGCCCTCACCATCGTGAACCAGTATCGTCGCGATCACGGACGTTCGTCCGTGGTGCTCGAGACGAACCGGCGGCGCCTCGTCGCGACGCTCGCGGATCAACTCACGAGTTCCGGAGTCGCGCGACTCGATGACTGGCAGGTGCCGCGTTTGGAACTCGAGATCGGGTGGGCCCTCAGTCAGGGATTCACCGGGGCCACCTACGTCAAGCACGCCCGGCGTCTGCGTCGCGAGCCGCCGCTGCCACTCGCGCAGTTCGCCGACGTCCTGGATCGCTACGTCGGCCTGTGCCACAGTCGTGGCGTCTTGGACTTTGACCTGCTGCTCGGCGAAGCGGTGGCGCTGCTACGCGATGAGCCAGCGGTTCGAGCGGCCTTCCGACATCGAACGCCGTCGCTCTACGTCGACGAGGCTCAAGACATGAACCCGCTGCAGTTCGCGTTGTTGCGCGAAATGGCGGGCGACGATCCCGACTTGTTCTGCGTGGGCGACCCCAACCAGTCGATCTACGGCTTCAACGGCGCGAGTCCCCAGCTACTCGGCGAGCTGCTGCGCACGTGGCCCGATACCGTGAGCCTCGATCTCACGCGCAACCATCGCTCGACCGCCAACGTCATCGCGGTCGCCAATACGCTGCTCGAACCAGGGGCGCGGGGCATCGAACCCGCGCGCGACGATGGGCCCGTACCGATCGTGCGGTCGTACAACACCGATGAGGACGAGGCCCGCCACGTCGCGTCGTGGCTGGCGGCGAACCATCGACCGGGGACGACGTGGCGAGCCATGGCAGTGCTCGCGCGCACCAACGCGCAGCTTGACACGGTGGCAGCGGCCCTCGATGCGGCAGCGATCCCCGTGGATCGCCGAGGTGCCGATCACTCTCCAGCGTCGGACCTCTTCGCCCCGACCGAGCCCGGCCGACGAGTGGACGCCGCCCGCGTCGACGCCGTCGCGCTGTCAACCATCCATCGAGCCAAGGGCCTGGAATTCGAACACGTGGCGGTCGTTGGCTGGACCGAGGGACAGCTGCCGCACTTCAACGCGACGACGACGTCGCAGCTCGCCGAGGAACAGCGCCTCGCGTACGTCGCGCTCAGCCGAGCCGAGCAATCACTCTTGCTTACCTGGAGCCGGGGACGAAACGATCCGCGATACCCCGATCGGGCGCCCTCGCGATACCTGGCACCGATCGAGCGAGCCATTGCTGCTATCGAGGACCGTAACGCCCCGCTGACCGGCGAGGCGCGGCGAGCCCGCCTGGCGGCAATTCGACGCGAGCTGACGGCAATCGATGACGAGGTAGCGTGGCCCGATGGAGGACATACCGAGCGTCCGTGAGGCACTGACTGCGCTGCTTGGCCCTGAACGGGTGACCTTTAGTCCGAACCACAACCCCGACGACCTGCACGACGAGACGCTTCACCGTGACCCCGTCGAGCCCTTCGCCGTCACGTTTCCGCGCTCCACCGGCGACGTGGCGGACATTGTGCGCATTGCCCGCGCCAACGGGCTCGCCATCACCCCACGGGGTTCGGGCACGGGACTCTCCGGCGGGGCCACGCCCGTCGACGGCGGCGTCGTCGTCAGCTTCGCTCGCATGAACCGTATTCGCGCCATCAGTCCCCACGACCACGTTGCGGTCGTCGAACCCGGAGTCACCCTGCGAGAGCTCGACGAGGCCCTCGTGCCCTACGGGCTGCGCTACCCGGTCTACCCCGGTGAGATGTCGGGCTCCCTCGGCGGCAACGTCGCCACCAACGCCGGCGGCATGCGCGCCGTTCGCCACGGCGTGACGCGCCACCACGTAATCGGGCTCGAAGTGGTCCTCGCCGACGGTACCACGCTGCGCACCGGCGGACCGGTCGTGAAGGCCTCGTCGGGCTACGACCTCACCCAACTCATCGTTGGTAGTGAGGGAACCCTGGCACTCGTTACCGAGGTAACGCTGCGGCTCTCGCCACGCTTCGACCACGCCGCTACCGTGCTAGTTCCCTTCGAGCATCTCGACGATCTCATGAAGGTGGTGCCGAAAGTCGTCGCGTCAGGCCTGGAGCCCTCCATCCTCGAGTACATCGACGTGCTGACGATGTCGGCCATCACCAGGGCTGCCGATTTGGAGCTCGGCGTCGCCGAGGACGTAGCGAGCCAGGCGGCGGCGTATTTGGTCATCGTGCTCGAAACGCGAACGAACGAGCAACTAGACGCCGACGTCGGCGCCCTCGCCGGGCTGGTCGAGGACGCCGAGGCGCTGGACGTCTACGTGCTGCCCGAATCAGCGGCGACGCGACTCATCGAGGCCCGTGAGCGGGCGTTCTGGGTCGCCAAGGCCGCCGGGGCCAACGAGATCCTCGACGTCGTAGTGCCCCGATCCCGCGTCCCCGCGTTCCTCGACGAGGCAGCGCGACTCGGTGCGGCTCACGGCGCCATCGTCACGGGCTGCGGGCACGTCGGCGACGGCAACGTACACCTCTCGGTATTCCTCGCCGACGACGAGCGCCGCGCGGCCCTGCTGCGAGCAATCTTCGCGGCCGGACTCGAACTTCAGGGTCAGATCTCGGGCGAGCACGGCATCGGACGAGATAAGCAAGAGCCGTACCTCGC
>JAKBCI010000139.1 GCA_021807965.1 Actinomycetes bacterium | reverse complement strand
CGACGTGGTTCGAACGATCGAAGATCGTCCCCGCAAGACCAACGTGGTGATCACCGGTCGAAATGCTCCCAGCCAGCTCATCGACATCGCCAATACCGTCACTGAGATGCGGGTGGTCAAGCACGCCTACGACCAGGGCATCCGAGCCATGAAGGGTATTGAATATTGATCCAACCCGAACTTCTCTCACGTTTCGAAGAAGACGTGGCGCTGGACGTCCTTTCGTGGCGTCTCGCCACACCCATGTTGGTCGCCGCAACCGCGGTGAGTGGTGGTGGGCTCGGTACACGTCATTGGATTCTCAATATCCAAGTACCCCACGAGTACGCGCGACGTGACGTCGAACATCACGTGCGCCAGATCGCTGGCCATTTTGATCTGCGCGAAGACGGCGTCGCAATGTTGACCGCGGTACCGGTACGCGGGGTTCTCCACGAACACGAGAAGGGGCTTGACGCGTACGTCACGGTAGGGGTCCGAAAGCCGACCTGGGCCGCGAGTGACGCTGAAGTGGTCAATGACGGCACTGAGCCGGGCACCATCAACGTGGTGGCGTTCCTTCCGGTGCGAGTGACGCCGGGTGCACTTTTGAACGCGCTCACCACCGCCACCGAAGCCAAGGCGCAAGCGCTGTGGGACGTGGGTATCGCGGGCACGGGCACGGCGTCGGACGCCGTGTGCATTGCGTGTCCGCTCGGTGGTGATGAGGAGATGTTCCTAGGACCGCGCTCGGTGTGGGGATCACGACTCGCGCGCGCGGTGCACCGGGCCGTTGTTCGCGGCGCACGAAGCGAGTGGGCATGATCACCTTGGTGCTCGAAGGCGCCCGATCGGGGAAATCGTCGGTCGCCGAGGTGTTGCTTGCGGCCCTGGCGTACTGGCGAGGCGACGTGGTGATCGTGCCAGACGAGGTGGGCCCGGGCGTGTACTCGTTGAGCGAGGTACCCCAGTCCCACCGTGACGCGTTGGGTGGGCTGAATCAGTTAGTCGCCGAGCGCGCCTATGGGGTTTTCCTGGCGGTCGCTGGACAGCTGATGGCTTTGAAGGCGCCGGGTGCGCGGTGAGAAGGGCTTTCGCATTCCTCACGATCTTTGGAAGAGACGCGACGCCCACCATTTTCACTTTCGCATGGTTCCCCTTGGTTGGTGCCGTACTCGGCCTCGCGGTGGGCGGCGTCTGGTGGGCGAGCTCTCGCATCTGGCCCTCGTTGGTGGCGGCCGTAGTGGCGGTGGTAGCCGATCTGGCGCTGACGGGTCTCTTGCATTTCGACGGCGTGGCCGACGCGGGTGACGGGCTTCTCGCTCCCTTGTCGCGAGAGCGACGATTGGCGGCGATGTCAGACCCCGCGATCGGAGCGTTCGGACTCCTCAGTGTCGTTGCCGTGCTCGCGCTTCGCATCGGCGCCCTCGAAGCGACGCGACCGTCGATTATCGCGATTAGTGGGTTGTGGTGCGCTTCGCGCACGTTGATGGTGGCCATTTCGTTGGTGCTCCCCTACGCTCGCTCCAACGGCATCGTGCAGGCGTTCTTAGGCTCGGGTTCGACGTCGAGCGTGACGCGAAGACGCGGCGTGCTGGCGAGCTCGGTGTTTACTGGCCTGCTCGTGGCCGCGACGCTCTTATTCAGCGCTCGCTCGATTCGCGGTGTGGCGGCGCTTGGGGCCGAGGTGATCGGAGCGGGAGCGGTAGCGGCGCTCTCGTGGCGTCGACTGGGCGGCTATACGGGCGATGTTCTGGGTGCATCCGGGGTGGTAGCGGAGACCCTCGGCTTGCTGGTACTGGCGATGCGATGATGCGTGGACTCATTCGACCGGCGTGGATGATTGGTGCGGCCCTCGGTGTGTTCGTCGATCGGCTGGTGGGCGAGCCACCGAGCGCGGTGCATCCACTCGTGTATTTCGGCAACGTGATGAATGGCTTCGAGAGGTTCTTCTACCGCGATGATCGGCGGCGAGGGACACTGCATGCGACGATCGGCACGATGATTGGGGTAGCGAGCGGGCTCGCAGTCCGCTCCACGACGCTCGCGACCTACAGCTCGGTCGGCGCTCGATCATTGGGCGAAGCCGCGCAGAGGGTGGGTGAGGCGTTAGCGAAAGATGACCTGCTCGGCGCGCGTGCGGCGTTGCCCTCACTCGTTGGCCGCGACCCCTTCGATCTCGACTCATCAGAGATCGCACGTGCCGCAGTTGAATCGGTCGCGGAGAACACGGTCGACTCGTTGGTGGCACCGGTGTTGTGGGCCGCGCTGTGCGGTCCCGCCGGCACGCTCGGGTATCGAGCAGTGAACACGATGGATGCGATGGTGGGTCATCACTCGGCGCGCTACGAGAACTACGGTTGGGCGAGTGCGCGACTCGACGACGTGGTGAACTGGATACCCGCACGCTGCACGGCTGGGCTGGTCGCACTCGTGAGATCCAGTGCGACACCGTTAATAGTCCGTGGGGTCCTTCGCCAAGCCCCGCTGCACCCCTCTCCTAACTCGGGCGTCGGAGAAGTGGCTTTTGCCGCCGCGCTCGGACTTCGTCTCGGAGGACAAAGTACTTACGCCGGTCGCAGTGAGCAGCGACCGGCGCTCGGCTACGGGCGACCGGCGCGTGGTGAGGATATCAACGACGCCGTACGCTTGAGTCGCGACGTGTCGACGGCGTTGGCGCTCATCTTGCTCGTGGTCGGGCTCGCCACGTGGGTGCGCCGACGATGACGACGGCGCTTCCGCCCGGGGCCCACGGTGGCGACGGCGCACGCGTCGCGAGGATGCTTGGCGTGCCAGTCGCGCGAGTCCTTGACCTCTCCCAGTCACTGAACCCCTTGGCGAGCGATCCGAGGCCGATACTCGAGCGTCACCTCGACGCCGTTGGACGATACCCTGATCCCGAGCACGCCACGCGCGCGTTGGCGTCACGCATGGGGGTTGACCCCGAGCGCCTCTTGCTCACCAACGGTGGTGCCGAAGCGATCACGATCGTGGCGTCGATCATCGGAGGTTCAGTACAAGAGCCGGAATTCTCGTTGCATCCGCGAGGTGACGGCCCGCGCTGGCGATCAAATCCACACAATCCCCTGGGGCTGCTCGCGCCACCTGATGAGCGGGCCGCAGTCTGGGACGAGGCGTTCTACCCGTTGGCCACCGGTCACTGGACTCGAGGTGACGAGCACAGCGTGGTCGTAGGCTCACTCACCAAATTGCTGGCGTGTCCGGGACTTCGTATTGGCTACATCCTCGCGGATCCGAGCTTCATCGGCGCGTGTCGTCGGCGCCAACCGGCGTGGGCGCTGAACGGCCTCGCGTGCGAGGCGCTGGCCGATCTGCTCGACGCCCTCGATCTTGGCGCGTCACATGCGGGAGTTGTTCGTCTCCGAGGACAACTCGGACAAGTACTTGCTCGTCACCGCCTCTCAGCTCGAGCGTCCGACGCGAATTGGCTCCTCGTCGATGCTCCGGGGCTACGCAACGCCCTCATCACGGAGGCGATTGTGGTGCGCGACTGCGCCAATTTCGGGCTTGACGGTGTTGTTCGAATCGCGGTACCGGACCGCGAGGGATTGGACCGTCTCGAGCACGCGCTCGAACGACTTGAAGCACGGTGGGCCGACTACGAGCACATGACGGTGCGAAATCACGACACGAAACATGAAAGAGGAGAAAGCAATGAATGACGGACCATGTGCACAGGCGCTCGCCAGGATCCAACCCGTTGACGAGGTGGCGGCCGAGGACGCACGACGGCGTCACACCCGACTTACCAAACCGCTCGGTTCACTCGGACGCCTTGAGGACCTGGGCGTTCAGCTCAGTGCGATCGCGCGAGTCTGCCCGCCGCCCGTTCCCGCACCCGTCACGGTCGGCGTCTTCGCCGGCGACCACGGTGTCGTTTCGTCGGGGGTGACACCGTGGCCCGCTGAAGTCACCGCGCAGATGGTGGCCAATTTCTGTGCCGGTGGCGCAGCAATCAACGTGCTGGCGCGCCAGGTGGGCGCTGAGGTGCAAATTATCGACGTCGGGGTTGCGACGCCGTTGGCGCCCGGGCTTGATGCGCTGCATCGACGTAACGTCGCTAAGGGCACGGCGAATCTGGCGCTGCAGGCTGCGATGACGCGTGAGCAGGTCGTCGCCGCACTCGACGTCGGCGCGGACATCGCCAATGAGGCACTCGCGCACGGCGCACGCATGCTCGCCACCGGCGACATGGGCATCGGCAACACGACACCCAGCTCAGCGCTCATCGCGGCCTTCACCTCGACGAGTCCACGCGTCGTGACGGGTCGGGGAACGGGGATCGACGACGCGACGCTTCGCCTCAAGACCTCAGTGATTGAGACCGCGCTCGCTCGTCTCGCGCCCGACGCCGGTCCGCTCGAGATCGTGGCGGAACTGGGTGGACTCGAGATTGCCGCGATCGCCGGTTTCATCGTCGCGGGTGCCGCGGCGCGGGTCCCGGTCGTGATCGACGGAGTCATCGCCGTCGCCGGTGCGCTCATTGCCAACGCCCTGGCGCCCGACGTCAAGGGGTATCTCGTGGGTGGTCATCGTTCGAGTGAACCGGGCGCCAGTATTGGATTGGCGCACCTTCAACTGGTGCCCGTTTTGGATCTGGGGCTTCGTCTCGGTGAGGGCACCGGAGCGGTCCTCGCGGTCCCCTTGGTCCAGGCAGCGGCTCGTATCCTCGCTGAGATGGCGACGTTCGACTCGGCCGGTGTGAGCGAGCGAGAGAGCGTCACCGAGTAGTGGGTTCGTCGCTACTCATACTGGGCACCTCCTCGGGATCAGGTAAGACGACAGTCGTGACCGGGCTGTGTCGCTGGCTCCATCGCCAGGGTGTGTCTGTCGCACCTTTCAAGGCCCAGAACATGTCGTTGAACTCCTACGTGACGAAAGATCACGGTGAGATGGGTCGCGCCCAGGTCGTGCAAGCGCAGGCGTGTGGTCTCGATCCCGAGGTGACGATGAATCCCGTCCTTTTGAAGCCGGGCACCGACACGACGAGTCAGATCATCGTGCTCGGTCGCCCGGTGGGGAACTTGGACGCCACCGTGGGGTGGCAGCGTAAGCACGATCTGCTGGATGTCGTGCTTGACGCGCACCGCGATCTTCGGCGTCGATTCGACGTTGTGATCTGCGAAGGCGCGGGCAGTCCAGCCGAGATAAACCTGCGCTCGTCAGACATAGTGAATCTCGGCTTCGCGCGCGCGGCGGACGTCCCGGCGCTGCTGGTCGGTGATATCGATCGAGGTGGCGTCTTCGCGTCTAGTTCAAGAC
>JAKBCI010000138.1 GCA_021807965.1 Actinomycetes bacterium | reverse complement strand
GAACCACCGGCCGCTTCGACCCCGACGAGCGCGGCGCTGGTGTTGGCGAAACCTGCGAAGATCCCGGCCGCGTTCGAACCGCCCCCGACGCACGCCACGACAAAATCAGGCACTCCCACGCCGCGATCGCGCAGTTGCTGTGCGGCCTCGGTGCCAATCACGCTCTGAAACTCGCGAACCATCCAGGGAAACGGGTGCGGGCCCATGACCGAACCGATGCAGTAGTGCGTGTCGCCGACGCAGGTCACCCACTCGCGCATCGCCTCGTTCACCGCGTCTTTGAGCGTGCGACTGCCCGAAGTGACGGGGACGACCGTCGCGCCGAGCAACTCCATGCGAAAGACGTTCAACGCCTGGCGAACGGTGTCAACCTCGCCCATAAACACCGTGCAGTCGAGACCGAATCGAGCGGCGGCGGTAGCCGTGGCGACGCCGTGCTGGCCAGCGCCGGTCTCGGCGATGACGCGTCGTTTGCCCATGCGCCGAGTCAACAGCGCCTGGCCAATGACGTTGTTGATCTTGTGACTCCCGGTATGGGCGAGATCTTCGCGCTTGGCGTAGACCTCAATGCCCAGGTGCTGCGAAAGCCGCCCGAGGTACGTGACTGGCGTCGGACGGCCGCCGAATTCCTCGAGGGTCTCGAGAAACTCGGCCACGAACGTCTCGTCGCTCCACGCGTCACGAAAGGCGACGTCGAGCTCCAGGCAGGCCGGCATCAGGGCTTCGGGGACGAAGCGCCCGCCAAAGGAGCCGAAGTGGCCGCCTTCGTCGGGCGGATCCATGTAGCGCGGCGCGCTCATGAGCGCTCCCGGAAGGCTCGCCGGGCGGCGGCGACAAAGGATTCGACCGCCTGAGGGTCCTTGACGCCAGGCCGCCGCTCCACGCCGGTCGCCACGTCGACGCCCCACACCCACGGTTGGTGAATGGCGTCGCTCACGTTCAAGGACGTTAATCCCCCGGCGGCGATCAGTGAACGCGTCCACGGTCGCTCGGCCACGTGGTCCCACGCGTGAGCGACGCCTCGACCTGGTTCGGGACCATCCACCAACACGGCGTCGACGAGTCGGTCATCAAAGAGCCGGTAGTCGGGCGCGTCAGCGGACAGGGCGCGAATGACGAAGCAGCCGCGATGGCGCAACTCGTCGAGAAGGGTCGCCGGCGCCGGATCGTGCAGCTGAACCCCGTCGGGTTCGACCTCGTCAACCGCCGCTAGCACGTCGAGATCACTGAGTGCGCGCGTAACCATGACGCCGAGGATGCTCCCCCGCAGGGACGCCATAATTGAGCGTGCTTGGCCCGTCGAAACCCGTCGGCGCGACGGCGCGACGATGAGACCGAACGCGTCGGCACCGGCGTCGCGCACGAGAACGGCGTCGTCCATCGTGGTCACGCCACAGATCTTGACGAACGAGCTTCCCGACAGTTCAGTCACGGGGTCGCCGCTCCACGCTCGCCAGCTCGGCAACCAGTAACTCGGGTGCGGCGCTGCGCACCAAAGCCTCGCCAATCAAGACCGCGTCAAAGCCGTCGTCGCGCGCTCGCTCGACGTCCGCGCGACTGCGCAGTCCCGATTCGGCCACCGTCACGATCGAGTGCGGAATTACGTCGCGGACGCGTCCCGCGCGACGCTCGTCGACCTCGAAGGTTCGCAGATCACGCTGGTTCACGCCGATGACGGTCGCGCCGCAGGCGACGGCCCGACGCGCCTCTGGCTCATCGTGCACCTCGGTCAAGGCGTCGAGGCCGCAGTGCGAGGCGAGCGTGAGAAAGGCCGTTAGTTCAGCGTCAGTCAGCACCGACACGATGAGCAGCACCGCGCCCGCTCCCATATCGCGTGCGTCGAGGATGTCGTTTTCGTGCACGGTGAAGTCCTTGCGCAACAGCGGTAGCCCCGTCGTACGACGGACAGCTCGCAAATCGTCAGGCGAGCCAGAGAAGAATGCGGCGTCAGTCAGTACCGAGATGGCGGCCGCTCCCCCGACCTCGTAGGAGCGCGCCAGCGTGGCGGGCTCGAGATCGCGGTCGATGTCACCCTTGGACGGCGAGCGACGCTTGACCTCGGCGATCACTTGCACGGTAGGTCGCCGCAGCGCCTCGGCGAATGACGGACCGCTATAGGGCGCCTGGTCAACTCGCGCTCGCCAGTCGCGAGGGTCCTCACGGACCCGTGCTCGGTGCCACGAGACGATCTCGTCAAGGTAGGTCGGCGCCATCGACGAATGCTATCGGCCCGCGACGAGAGAACCGACGGCTATCGTGGCGCTATGCCAATGGCCGAGGGAGATCCCATGGACGCCCCCCGGTTCAGCGCCGAGGTGCTCGGACGGCTCGTTCGCGGTACGAACCTCGACCGTGACGAGGCTCGCGATGCGCTCGGTGCCATCCTCGACGGACGGATCGAGGGAGTCCTCATTGCCAGTTTTCTGACTGCCCTGACGGCCAAGGGCGAGACGCCGGGTGAGATGACGGGCTTCGTGGACGCCATGGTGGCTGCCGCGAACACGTTTGCGCTCGACGTGGACGCGCTCGACATCGTCGGCACCGGCGGGGATCAACTGCACACCGTCAATATCTCAACGATGGCGTCCCTCGCGGTCGCCGGTTGCGCGGTACCGGTCGCCAAGCACGGCAATCGTGCGGCGTCGTCGTCGGTGGGCTCCGCCGACGTGCTCGAGGCGCTCGGGGTACGGCTCGACGTTCCGCCCGAACTGGTGCGGACGTGCATCGACGAGGCGCACATCGGCTTCCTGTTCGCGCCCACGTACCACCACGCGTTGGGCTATCTCACGCCGATTCGCCGCGCGCTGGGGTTTCGGACCGTCTTCAACGTCCTTGGACCGCTCGCCAACCCCGCGTTGGTCCGTCGGGCCCTCATTGGAGTCGCCCACGCCGGCCACCTCGAGGCCATGGCCGAGGTGCTGGCCGCGCGCGGCGTGACCATGGCCATGCTCGTCAACGCCGACGATGGACTTGACGAGCTCTCCCTCGCCACGCCCTCGACGGTGTACGTCGTCACCGATGATGGCGTTCGCGTCGAGCGCATCGACGCCGGTGACGTCCTCGATCGTCGCCACGGCGTCGCGGCGATACGCGGTGGGGACGTTCACCACAACGTCAACGCGGTGCGTCGGTTTCTCGACGCTGAGCGGGGTCCCGTCTTTGACGTCGCGTGCGCGAACGCCGCTCTTGCGTTGATGGTCGCCCAACGCGTTGAAACGTTGCGTGACGGATTCGACGCGGCGGCGGCTAGCGTCGAGAGCGGCCGCGCGGGTGAGGCGCTCGAACGACTCATCGCCGTCAGCAACAGTTAGAGTTTGCGCAGTTGCTCTCGGTATCGGCGCGCGTTGGCCACGTAGGTCTCGACGCCGTCCGTGATGGACGCCACGTCGCTCAGGTCCGGTTTGATGGTGGCCGGCACGCCTACGGCCAGCGCTCGTGACGGCACGTCGGTTCGATTGCGCACCACCGCGCCCGCGGCGACCGTGGCTCCCGAATGAACCCGCACGAGGTGAAGGACGATCGAGCCACTGCCGATGAGAACGCCATCGTCGACGACACAGCCTTCGAGGTGCGCGAGGTGGCCCACCACGCAGTCAGATCCGATAACGGTCGGGTATTCGGCGACCGCGTGGACGACGGCCCCGTCTTGGATTGACGTGCGGTCGCCGACGACGATAGTGCCGTAGTCACCGCGCAACACCGCGCTCGGCCACACCGAGGACTCGGCGCCGATGCGCACGTCGCCAATCACGACGGCGTCGGGGTGCACGAAGGCCTCCGGATGGATCTGCGGTGTGCGCTCACCGAGTGCGTAGATGGGCACGAAACCTCCTCACTTGTCGCGAACGCCGTCCTAGTGAACCAACCACGAAACTAACTGATAGAGCCGCCAGATCAGATAGATGGCCGTGGCCACCACGAAAAACTTCCAGCGCAACGGTACCGGCTCGCGCTCGGGCTCGCGCACCGGGTTACCGCACATTTCGCACACGTCGCCCTGGACGGGCCGGTCACAGTCGTCGCACCACTTGGCCATCAGTCGACGCGCACTCGCACGCGCAGTGGCGTGGAGCCGAGATCGAAGCGCTCGCGCAGTGCGCGTTCGACGTAACGCAGATAGGTCGGGGGCAGCCGACCGGCGACGAACAGGGTGAAGGTGGGCGGTTCGATCGCTCCCTGAACGGCGTAGCGAATCTTGCCCGTCGGGGCGGGCTGCTTGATCTGCAGATCGCGAATGGCGCGGTTCAGTGCTCCGGTCGGCACCCGCTTCACGTAGTCCGCCGCGGAGTCCTGCAGCGCGGGCAACAGGCGATGCACGCCCTTGCCCGACGTAGCGGTCGTCTTGAGGACGGGCGCGTCACCGAGAAAGGCCAGCTTGTCACCGACGGTGGCGAGCACCGCGGGACGATCGTCAGTAGCTACGAGCTCCCACTTGTTCAGCACCACGATGGCGGGACAGCCCGCCGCGGCGATGCGCTCAGCCAGTCGTTGATCTTGTCCCGTGGCGCCCACCGTCGCGTCGATGACGAGCACGGCGATATCGGCGCGGTCGAGCGCGTCCAAGCTTCGCAGGACGGCGAACGTCTCTAGACCGGCCTCGGTCTTAGCGCGTCGACGCATGCCGGCGGTGTCGATGAATCGGATCCGTCCCTGGTCCGTCTCGATAACGGTATCGATGGCGTCGCGGGTCGTGCCCGGTAGGTCGTGGACGACCGAACGCTCCTCGCCAATCACGTGATTGAAGAGCGTTGACTTGCCCACGTTGGGGCGTCCCACGATCGCGACGCGCAGCTCGTCGCCAGTCACGTCGACGTCGTCGGTTGTCGCGGGGACCAGGGCGTCCACGACGTGATCGAGCAGGTCGCCGGCTCCGCGTCCGTGGACCGCGCTGACGAAGTGTGGATCGCCCGCACCGAGACCGAGAAACTCCCAGCCGGCCGCCTCGTGGACCTCGTCGTCTACCTTGTTCACGACGAGGGTCACGGGCCGACCGCTGCGCAGGGCCCACCGCGCGGCGTGGCGATCCTCGTCGACGAGTCCCGTAGTCACGTCAACCACGAGCAAGACGTGATCGGCGTCTTTGAGAGCAAGGTCCGCTTGGCGCGAAACCTTCGCCTCGAGCGAATCGCCGCGCTCGAGCCAGCCACCGGTGTCCACGAGGTCGAATTCAACGCCTCGCCACTCGACCGGAAACGTCTTGCGATCCCTCGTCACCCCGCGGTGCTCTTCGACGACGGCGAGGCGACGACCGGCCAGACGGTTCACCAGCGAGCTCTTACCA
>JAKBCI010000137.1 GCA_021807965.1 Actinomycetes bacterium | reverse complement strand
CGCATCCACGTCAAGCTGGTCAGCGAACAGGGCGTCGGGACAATCGCCGCCGGCGTTGCCAAAGCCCACGCCGACGTCGTGCTCATCTCGGGCCACGATGGGGGTACGGGCGCCGCCCCACTCACCTCGCTCAAGCACGCCGGCACGCCATGGGAAGTTGGGCTCAGCGAAGCCCACCAGACGCTCGCCGCGAACGGACTGCGGAGTCGAGTGGTGCTGCAGGTCGACGGCCAGCTAAAGACCGGGCGCGACGTCGTAATCGCGGCCATGCTGGGGGCCGAAGAGTTCGGATTCGCAACGGCGCCGCTCGTCGTGTCGGGTTGCGTCATGATGCGCGTCTGCCATCTCGATACGTGTCCGGTCGGTATCGCCACGCAGAATCCCGTGCTGCGCCAGCGCTTCACTGGTCGACCAGAGTTCGTGGAGCACTTCTTCGAATTCGTCGCGACTGAGGTCCGTGAGTACCTGAGCCTGCTCGGCCTTCGTTCGCTCGATGAGCTCGTCGGCGACCCGACGCACTTGAGAGTTCGCGACGACGCGGCGCGTCGCCACGGGCTCGACTTCGAAGCACTGCTCGGGGCGGTTGTGCCCGAGCAGCGACGCCACGGGCGTGACCAGGACCACGGGTTGGCGGACGCTCTGGACTGGCGCTTTCTCGACGAGGCACTCGCCGCCGTCGAGCGAGGTGACACGTACGACTACCACGGACGCATCGACAACGTGCACCGCGCGGTCGGGACGTTGACCGGCAGCGCCATTACGCGCCGGCTCGGTCGCCGCACCCTTCCTGATGACACGGTCACGCTCGCCCTCGAGGGATCGGCCGGACAGAGTCTCGGTGCCTTCATGCCACGCGGACTGACGATCCGGCTGCGCGGCGACTGCAACGACTACGTCGGTAAGGGCTTGTCGGGTGGACGCGTCATCGTCACGCCACCCACCGAGTCGCCCTTCGATCGTGCGCGCAATATCATCGCCGGCAACGTGATCGGCTACGGCGCGACCGCCGGCGAACTCTTCCTCAGTGGCGTGGTGGGGGAGCGGTGCGCCGTTCGCAATTCCGGAGCCACCGTCGTCGTCGAGGGCACGGGCGACCACGCGTGCGAGTACATGACCGGCGGCGTCGTCGTCATCCTCGGCGCAGTGGGTCGCAACGTCGCCGCGGGCATGTCCGGCGGGACGCTCTATCTCTACGATCCCGACCAGCGGGTTTACGACGTCTTGAGCGCCGGCGTCTACGAAGTTGATCCACTCGAGTACGACGACGACCAGAGGCTGCGCGAACTGCTGAGCCGGTACGTGGCCGAGACGCACTCACCGCTCGCCGAGTCCATCGTGCGCGACTGGCGTCGAGCGCGAGTCGATTTTGTGCGCGTCGAGACGTCCGAGTACCAGCGGGCGCGAGACGAGTTGCGCAATGGGTAAGCCCACCGGCTTCCTCGAGTTTCCCCGGCGCGAGCCCGAGCACCGTCCGGTGGCCGTTCGCCTTCGCGACTGGCGCGAGGTTTACGAACTCCAGAGCGACCAGCTCATTGCCCAACAGGCGTCGCGGTGCATGGACTGCGGCATTCCGTTCTGCACGCAAGGGTGTCCACTCGGCAACCGCATCCCGGCGTTCAACGACGCGACCTACCGCGAACGCTGGGACCTCGCCGCCGTGCAGCTGTTCGCCACCAACAACTTCCCCGAGTTCACCGGGCGGCTATGCCCCGCGCCCTGCGAATCGGCGTGCGTGTTATCACTCAACCACGCACCCGTCACGATCGAGCGCGTCGAGTACGAAGTGGCCGAGCACGCCTTCGCGAACGCACTGCCCGTGCACAGCGCACCGACTACCGAGAGCGGCTGGCGCGTCGCGATCGTGGGGTCGGGCCCCGCGGGGCTCGCCGCCGCGGCCCAACTGCGCGCGGTTGGCCACGGCGTCACGGTCTTCGAGCGCGCCGACGACGTCGGCGGCCTGTTGCGCTACGGCATTCCCGCCTTCAAGTTGGAGAAGGCCGTACTCGATCGTCGCCTCGCCGTGATGCGAGACGCCGGCGTTGTCTTTCGCCCCGGCGCCCTGATCGGAGTCGAGGGAACGCCCCTCGACGTGCTGCGGCGAGACTTCGACGCGGTCCTGCTCGCCGTCGGCGCGACCGTGGCGCGTCAGTTGCCGGTCCCCGGTAGCGACCGCGCGGGCGTCGTGGCGGCGATGGCCTACCTCGAGGCGGCCAACCGCGCCGTCGCCGACGCCCGTCCGTCGACCATTGACGCGAAGGACCAACACGTGTTGATCCTCGGCGGCGGCGACACGGGTTCGGACTGCCTCGGCACGGCTCATCGCCAGGGTGCGGCGTCCGTCGTACAGATTGAGATACTCGAGCGTCCCCCGATCGAGCGCCCCCCGGATCAGCCCTGGCCCACCATGGCCCGGCTCTACAAGACCTCGACGTCGCAGGAAGAGGGGGGCGCGCGTCTCTTCGCCACCCGCACCGAGGCGTTCCTTGGTGGCGAACGCGTGTCGGGCGCGGTGCTGCGCCACCTCGATTCTGGCGAGGTGGAGTCGATTCCGGCGGACCTGGTGTTGATCGCGGCTGGCTTCACCGGACCTGATCTCGCTCGCTTAGGTCTCGACGAGCCGCGATTCCAGACGGATCGGTCATCGATCCTGGTCGACGACCGCTGGCGCGTCTCGGGCTTCGCCGATGATCTCGTGTTCGCGTGCGGTGACGCCGTACGCGGCCAGAGTCTGATCGTGTGGGCGATTGCCGAGGGCCGCAGTGCCGCGGCCGCGATCGACTCGGCGCTGCGCGGTGTGACCACGCTGCCGGCTCCGGTGTCGCCATATTGTGCCACGTGGTGACGTGGCGCGGACGATCTTTGTAGCATCGGTCTAGGGAGAAGGGAACGGCCATGCAGAGCACCATGCAGGACTCACCACTGCTGATCAGCAGCATGATACGACACGGCGAGTGGGTCTACGCGAACAAAGTGGTTTACACCGTCGAGCCCGACGGCGTTCGAGAAGCGACCTTCAAGGAGATCGCCCTGCGCGCCGAGCGGCTGGCCGCTGCCTTACGGAGACTCGGGGTAGGTGACTCCACGCGCGTGGGCACGTTCATGTGGAACAACCAGGCGCACATGGAAGCGTACCTGGCCGTTCCGGCGATGGGCGCGGTGCTGCACACGCTCAACATTCGGCTCTTTCCCGAACAGCTCGCGTACATCATCAACCACGCCCAGGACGAGGTGATTATCGTCGATCACACCCTGGTGCCGCTGTTGGCCAAGATCCGCGATGAAATTACCTCGGTACGACACTTCATCGTGCACGGTCCCGACGAGTCCGGTTCGCTCGGCGAGACGATTGACTACGAAGCCTTCATTGGCGCCGAGGAGCCTGGCTACTCGTGGCCCGATCTGGACGAGCGCGCGGCGGCGATCATGTGTTACACGTCGGGAACGACGGGCAACCCCAAGGGCGTGGTCTACTCTCATCGCTCGACGTGGCTTCACTCGCTGGCCTCGACCACCGCGAACTCGATTGGCCTCTGCGAGAAGGATCGTTGCCTGCTCATCGTGCCGATGTTCCACGTCAACGCGTGGGGCGCCGTGTACACCGCTTTCTTCGCCGGCACCGAACTCATCATGCCCCAGATGTTTCTCCAGGGCGAGCCCATCGTGAAGATGATTCGTGACCTACGCCCGACCATTTCACTCGGGGTGCCGACCGTGTGGAACGACGTCTTGCGCGCCGCGGAGAACGACGCCGACGCCGACTTCTCGTCGATGCGTGGCATCCTCGCCGGCGGCGCGGCCGTACCACGATCGATGATCGAGACCTTCCGCGAACGCTGGGGCCGAAACATGGTGCAGGGATGGGGCATGACCGAAACGAGCCCGCTGGCGGCGGTCTCCATACCGCCCGCCGGCACCCCTCCCGAGAAGGAGATCGACTACCGGGTCAAGGCTGGTCGCGTGGTCGCCGGCGTCGAGTTGCGAATCACTGACGACGACGGCTCGGTGCTGCCCCGCGATGGCCACACGGTGGGCGAATTCGAAATTCGCGGACCGTGGATAACCGGCTCCTACTTCGGCGTCGACGCACCCGAACGATTCCACGACGGCTGGCTGCGTACCGGTGATATCGGCACGCTCGACGACGAGGGCTTCATGGTGGTGACCGACCGGACGAAGGACGTGATCAAGTCGGGCGGTGAATGGATCAGCTCGGTCGAGTTAGAGGGCGCCGTTATGGGTCACCCGGCGGTCTTCGAAGCGGCGGTGATCGCGGTGCCCGACGACAAGTGGCAAGAGCGCCCGCTGTGCTGCGTCGTGCTGCGTCCGGGTGCGTCGGCCACGCCCGGTGAGCTGCGAGCGTTTCTGGCCGAGCGCGTAGCCAAGTGGTGGCTGCCCGAATACTGGACTTTCATCGAGTCCATTCCGAAGACGAGCGTTGGCAAATTTGACAAGAAGGTCTTGCGAGCCGAGTACGCCGACGGCCAGTTCACTGTCGAAACGGTCACGACGTGAGCGACTTCGCTGAGTTAGCCGACGAGATTGCGGCGCTCGAACAGCGGGTGAGTGACGCCGTATTCGACGCCGTACGCGCACAGCTGCGTGACGGCTCCAACGAGACCGCACGGGAAACCGAACGGCGACTGGCGCGCGTGAGGCGTAGTCTGCAAAAAGCGCAGGCGATCTTGCGCGATGGCCCCGACTAGGGCGCCAGGTCGTTGACGGCGTCGATCAGGCGACGCAGTTCAACGTAGCGCCGTCCGTCGAACTCGAAGTGTATTGACGGTCCGTCGGTGCGCCAGTCAGCACCCGTTGCTAGTTCGGGGACGCGCGCACGAAGTGCCGCGATCTCGGCCGGGGTAATCGCGCGACGAAGGTCGAGGCGTCCGAGTCCGCCGGCGTGACTAAAGGCCACGAAATGCCGATAGAACCTTTCGAGCTCGTCCTCCACGTCCTCGAGAGAGTGGCAAATCCGCACCAGGCGGGCCGCGTCAGCGTCGAGGTAGTCCGCGCCGATCACCGCTTCCTCAATGAATCGCCACCACGACTCCCAGTAGGTGCCATCGGGCAGGTCAACGAGCGTGACCGGTGCTGGACCGCCCTTGCCCGTGTGCAGCAACGTCAAGATCTCGAACACCTCGTCGAGGGTTCCGAGCCCACCGGGGAAAAACGCGAAGGCCAGCGACTCCTTGGTGAGAGCCACCTTGCGCGTGAAGAAGTACTTCATCTCGACGAGTCGGCTTTCCGCGTCGACGTACTGGTTGGAACTCTGTTCGAAGGGCAGCACGA
>JAKBCI010000136.1 GCA_021807965.1 Actinomycetes bacterium | reverse complement strand
ACCGCCCGCTACGCCACCGTAGATGGCTCCCGTCTGAGCGGGCGCGTCGCCGCGGGTTTGGGCGTAGGCCACCGCGTCAGCGAGGTCGTTGGTCCATCGTTCGATCACGCCGGGCTGGGTCTGGGGCCGGGTCACGGCCATGTGCAGTGCGTTGGGGTACTGCTGGCCGTTGAGGCGCCATCCGCGGGTGCGCAACCAGTCGTTGACGTGGTAGACGTCGTAGTCGTCTGACGTGAAGGAGAAGAGGAAGCTCGGGGTCCCGATGATTCGCAGGCTCGGGTGCGATTCCACCGCCGTCATCATGGCGTCCGCCACGTCAAAGATGAGCCGCGCGTAGTGCCGGTAACCCGACCGACCGAGCTGCACCATGGCGGCCCACGTGGCGGCGAGCAGCCCCGCGGACCGCGAGCCGTCCATACCGGGCGAGCAGTATTTGCCGCCCGACCAGTCGGGTTGAAAGAAGTACTGGCTGTTGCGAAGAGACCGGTCAGCGAAACACAGCACGCTCGAGCCCTTCAAGGCGTAGCCGTACTTGTGCGTGTCGGCCGACATCGAGGTGACCCCGGGAACCGACAGGTCGAACGGCGCGATGTCGTAGCCGAGCTCGCGACCAAAGGGCAAGATGAAGCCCCCGAGGCAGCCGTCGACGTGCAGGCCGACGTGGCGATCAAGGGCGATTTCGCCCAGTTCGCAAATCGGGTCGATGGTGCCGTAACCGTAGTTGCACGCCGATCCCACGAGTGCGATCGTGTCGGCGTCGACGTGGTCGCGCACCCAGTCGAGGTCAACTTGTGCAGTTTGTCGATCGACGGGGGCCGTACGCACCGTCACCCCAAAGAGGTGGCCGGCCTTGTCGAACGCCGGGTGTGCCGTTTCGGGCTTGATGATGTTCGGCTTCGTGACGCGCTCGGCGTTGAGCTCCCGGTAGGCGAGCACGGCGTGGGCGATAGACGCCGAACCACCCGAGGTGATGAGTCCGACCGGTACGTGGTTCGCGTCATGAACGGCGCCGAGCAAATCCAGCGTCATGGCGATGATCTCCGCCTCGAACTTGGTCGCGCTTGGGCACAGGTCCCGCTGCAGGGTGTTCACGTGGGAGAAACGGGCGAAGGCCTCGTTCAAGAAGGCGTAGTGATCATGGTCGCCGCAGTACATGGTGCCCGAGCACTGGCCCGACTCCCAGGCTCGGTCTTCGCGCGACGCCAGTTCGGCCATCATGGCGAGCACGTCTTCGCGTCGCTCGCCGGTCTCGGCGAGAGTACGGCGAATGGGGTACTCGTCGGCGTAGGGGAACGGGGTCACGATGTCTCCTAGGGCTTGCTGCCACGAGCGTAGGGCTCAACTCTCACTGTGTCGAGGTTGCGGACTGATGAACCTTACCGAAGGCGTCGGCCACGTCCGCGGTGTCACAACCGGCGCCGAGCAGCAGGCTCAGGAACACCCGTGCCTTGCGCCCGTCTAAGAAGCCGGCCGAAACCAGCCCGCGGTCGAGCAGGTCTCGCTCCGAACCGTCATAGCCGTACGTCGTGGCCAGTACGTCGCCGCCGCCGGTGCGCGACGCGAGGATGACCGGCATGTGTTCGGCCAGTTCGCTCAGGCGCCGCACCATGGCGGCTGGAACGTGCCCGCCGCCGAAACCCTCGACTACCACACCCGCAAAACCGTGATCGCGGGCCGTGTCGAGCAGGCGCCCGTCGTCACCGATAGCGCAGCTGAAGAGCGAGACGGGAGGTACGCGATCGACCCGCTCCAGGTCGACCGCGTCGTAGAGGCGAGGCGGACGAAGGTAGATTCGCGCCAGGCCCTCCGTGATTCGCCCGACGGGCCCGGTCGTTGGCGAGGCGAAGGTGGCCACGTTCGTCGTGTTGGTTTTGCGCACGAAGCGAGCGGCGTGCACCTCGTCGTTGAACGCGACGACGACGCCGAGAGCGCGCGCCGCCGGCGAGAGGGCTACGGTGATCGCGCCGAGCAGATTCGCGGGGCCGTCGGCGCCCACGTCCGATGGCAGACGCATAGCGCCGGTAACGACCACGGGTCGGTCGTCTCGCACGAGCAGGTCGAGTGCGAAGGCGACCTCTTCGAGCGTGTCGGTGCCTTGGGCGACGACGACGCCGTCGGTGCCGTGCTCTAGGCGCCGGCGCACGTCACGAGCCAACTCGACGACGTCGTCCAGGCGCAGGTCGCCTGACGGAACGCGATGGGTCGTGACGACCTCGACCGCGACGTCACCGATGACCTCACCAATGGTGCCGAGCAAGTCATCAGCGCCCAACTGCGGTGTCACACCCAAGCGTCCGGTCGTGGGTACCGAGGCGATCGTGCCGCCGAGGGAGATCAGGGTCACGCGTCGTGGCTCCACGAGTCCCCCTTCGAGTTCGTTGACATTGCTGAGCGAGATTACGACCGCAGATGACCAGCTGCGTCGAACAGTCCGGCGAGCGACGGGATTACCGAGGTCGACTCAAAGTGCTCGATAGCGTCGGCGTGACGAAGGGTCAAACCGATATCGTCCCACCCGCTGAGCAGCCGCTCTCGGGTAACCGGATCGAGTTCGAACGATCGTTGCCAGCCGGTGGAGGGTACCTCGACGTGCTGATGTTCGACGTCGACGACGAGGTGGACCGTCGGATCTCGTGTGATCAGCGCCACCAGCTCGTCGACGTCGCGAGAACTAAGCGGCACGGTGAGCAGACCCGACTTGCTCGCGTTGTTTCGAAAGATGTCGCCGAAGGACGGCGCGATGATCGCGTCGAACCCGTAGTCCATGAGGGCCCAGACCGCGTGTTCGCGCGACGAGCCGGTGCCGAATCGAGGGCCGGCGACGAGGATGGTCGCGCCTTGGTACGCCTGCTGGTTGAGAACGAACGCTGGGTCGTCGCGCCATTCGCTGAACAGTCCTCGACCAAAGCCCGTTCGCTCCACTCGCTTCAGCCACTCTGAGGGAATGATCTGATCGGTGTCGACGTCGGACCGCCCGAGCGCGACGCCGCGCCCTTCGACGACGCGTACGGCCTTCACCGGATCACCGCCGGATCGGCGAAGTGTCCCGCAATGGCCGACGCCGCAGCGACCGTAGGCGACACCAGGTGCGTTCGCCCCCCGCGTCCCTGGCGTCCCTCGAAGTTGCGATTCGAGGTGGAGGCGCAACGCTGGCCCGGCTGTAGCTGATCGGGATTCATGCCGAGGCACATGGAGCAGCCGGGTTCGCGCCACTCGAATCCGGCGTCGAGGAACACGCGGTCCAGTCCTTCAGCCTCGGCCTGGCGCTTGACACGATGCGAACCAGGTACGACGAGGGCCCGCACGCCGCTGGCCACGCGATGACCGGCGGCCACGGCGGCGGCGGCGCGAAGGTCTTCGATCCTGGAGTTCGTGCACGAGCCGATGAAGACTACGTCGAGCGTGACGTCGGCCATCGGTGTCCCGGGCGTGAGGCCCATATACGCGAGCGATCGCGTAGTGGCCTCTCGCTCGTCGGGGTCCGCCACGTCATCGGGAGAAGGTACGACGCCGTTCAGGGCAACTACTTGAGCGGGGTTGGTACCCCAGGTCACGTACGGCACGATGTCCTCGGCGCGCAGACTTACCTCGGCGTCAAAGACGGCGTCGGGGTCACTGACGCAGTCACGCCACCGGTCGATCATCTGGGCGACGTCGCCAGCCGCCGCGACGGCGGGTCGTGCGCGAAGGTAGTCGATCGTCGTCTCGTCTACGCCGACCAGCCCCGCGCGTGCGCCCGCCTCGATGCTCATATTGCACACGGTCATCCGACCCTCCATGGAGAGTGCGCGAATGGCGCTGCCGCGGTACTCGATGACGTAGCCGGCGCCGCCGCCGGTGCCGAGTCGACCAACGATCGCGAGCACGAGGTCCTTGGCCGACGTGCCCGGCGGCAGCACGCCCTCGACCGTCACGGCCATCGTCTTGGCGCGCTGTTGCGGGATCGTTTGGGTCGCCAGCACGTGCTCGACCTCGCTGGTGCCGATGCCGAAGGCGAGCGCGCCGAACGCTCCGTGCGTGGACGTGTGCGAGTCGCCGCACACGATGACCATGCCCGGCTGGGTGACGCCGAGTTCTGGTCCGATGACGTGGACGATTCCCTGGTTCTCGTGTCCACGGGGGAAGAGCGTGACACCGAATTCGTGGCAGTTCTCCTCGAGTGCTTCCAGCTGACGACGAGAAACGGGATCGTTGACTGGTGTGGTTACGGGATCGGTCGGCACGTTGTGATCGGCCGTCGCCAGGGTGCGATCCGGTCGTCGCACGCCGCGATGTTCGAGGCGTAGCCCGTCGAACGCTTGGGGACTGGTGACCTCGTGTATCAGGTGAAGATCGACGTAGAGGATGGTCGGTTCGCCCTCGGTACTTGCGACGACGTGGGCGTCCCAAATCTTTTCGTAGAGGGTGCGTCCGGCCACGTCAGCGCAGCCCGATGATCCGTACGCGCAAGGTTCCCGATGGTGCCTCGTAATCCACCTCGTCGCCCACGACGTGCCCGAGTAGCGCCGCGCCGAGCGGCGACGTGGGCGAGGCCACCATGACGCCGTCGGGTTTCTCCTCGATGGACCCGATGAAGTACTCCTGGAAATCGTCGTCGTGATCACCGTCGTAGACCACTCGCACGATGGTGGCGTGCTGGACAACCAGCGCGTTGGCGTCTCGTTCGACCAGTTCGTGATTGCGCAGCACGTGGTCGATTTGGCGGATCCGAGCCTCCATCTTGCCCTGTTCGTCCTTGGCGGCGTGATAGTCGCCATTTTCCGAGAGGTCCCCCAACAGGCGTGCTGCTTCAATGACGCGGGCGATCTCGGTACGACCCACCGTGGTCAACTGGCGATACTCGTCTCGGAGTTTGTCCAGCGTCTCTTTGGTTATTCGGTAGATCTCGCCAGCCACGTAATCGTCTCCCGCAGTAGGAACTCGACTCTAGTGGGGCTCTCGCGGGGCGTGGTGCCGGTTTGCTCCGTTGACGCCGCGCCGAGCAGACTGGCGGTTGAGGAGGTGTTACGTGACCGCAAAACCAACGTACCGCGTGGCGGTGATCGGCGGCGACGGCATCGGGCCCGAGGTGACCGAGGCCGCGCTCACCGTAGTGGCGGCGGCTGGTGTCGTGGTCGAGCCAACCGCGTTCGACCTGGGCGCGGCGCGCTACCTTCGTGACGGCTTCGTACTCGACGACGAGACGCTCGAGGCGCTGCGGGGTTTCGACGCGATTCTGCTGGGCGCCGTTGGCCCGGCAATTGGCGACCGGCGCATCCCCCCCGGCATCCTCGAGCGCGGACTTCTGCTACGACTTCGCTTCGGTCTCGATCTCTACGTCAACTACCGACCGTTTCACGGCGTCGCCGGCTCGCCGAGGTGATCGAGCATCAG
>JAKBCI010000135.1 GCA_021807965.1 Actinomycetes bacterium | reverse complement strand
AGGACCGGCTTCGCTACGACGACGAGTTCGACGAGTTGGGCGGCGACCCGGTCTGCTGGGTGCAGTTCGTCTGTTCGCGCTGCGGGTCGATCGTCGAAGGCGTCGACCACGACCTCACCTGTCGACTGAGGTAGCCCAAGCGTCGTCGCGGCGCCCCGTACACTGGTGGCGACGCGGCCGCCGGGAGACTTGCGTGAGACGTAATGAGTAGGCAACACGACGAGAGCGAGCGCGAGCGAGTTCCCCAGCCGGTGATTCGACGTCGCATCGCGTCGGGACGCGGCGCCATGGAGCAACCCAACGCGTCCCACGACGGCGACGCCGCGCTCACGGTTCGATTCTGGGTTGCGCTCGTGCTCACGGGCGTCGCGACGGGCCTGCTCGGGGACTTCTTGATGTGGGTGCTCGCGACCTTCGAGCACGCCGCGTTTCACTACCACACCGGCAGCTACCAGAGTGCCGTCATGGCCGTCTCGGGGCTTCGTCGCGTCATCTCGCTCGCCATCGCCGGCGTCGTGGGCGCCGTTGGGTGGTACCTGATCCGGCGCCTACTACGTCACGATCGGGCCGAGATTGACGACGCCCTCTGGCGTGGTGATGGTCACCTCTCGTTTCGCCGGAGCATCTTGACCTCGGTGCTCTCCGAGGTGGTCATCGGCATGGGGGCCTCGATTGGACGCGAGGCCGCGCCCAAGCTGATGGGCGGCGCCTCGGGCAGCGCCGTCGCGCGTTGGTTCAACCTCACGCCGGCCCAGCGGCGGCTACTGGTCGCCTGCGGTGGCGGCGCCGGACTCGCGGCGGTGTACAACGTGCCGATCGGCGGGGCGCTGTTCACCGCCGAGGTCCTCTACGGGAGCCTGTCACTGCCCGTCGTGCTGCCGGCGCTCGCGTGCACCGTGATCGCGACCTTTACCGGTTGGGTCTATCTGCCGAGCCGCGCCACGTACCTCGACGTGCCGCGCTACCACTTCAGCGCGTCGCTGATGGTGTGGTCGGTACTGGCCGGACTGGTGATGGGACTGCTCGCGGTGCTCTACGTGCGCATTATCGGGTACGCCTCGCACCACCGAGCCTCGGGCGCGACCATCTTCTGGGTGATGCCGCTCGTCTTCGTCGGTGTTGGCGTACTCGGCATCTGGTACCCGCAGCTCTTTGGCAACGGCAAGGACATGGCCCATCAAGCATTCCTCGGCGTCGGCAGCGTCTGGCTGCTGCTCGCGCTCTTCGCGCTGAAGCCGGTCGTGACGGCCTTCACCCTCGGTTCGGGCGCGGGCGGCGGCGTCTTCACGCCGTTTCTCAGCACCGGGGCGGTACTCGGCGGATTCCTCGGCGTTACCTGGTCCTACCTCTGGCCCGGAACGCCCGTGGGCGCCTACGCACTCGTGGGTGCGGCGGCCCTACTCGGCGCCTCCATGCAGGCTCCGCTAGCGGGCCTGGTGTTGGTGCTCGAGCTCACCCACGGCGGCTTTGACATCGCGGTGCCGATGATCACCGCGACCCTGCTCGCGACCCTGCTCGTTCGCCAAATCGACGGGTACTCGATGTACTCAGCGCGCCTGCCGAGCCACGCCGAGGGTACCTGACGCGGCGCGGTGCCAAGATGGTGGTGTGTACACGCTGCCTACGTTCAAACTCGGTGACGACGACGCCTGGCGCGTCGTCACCGACGCCGGTGCTGGTTTCTTCGTGCGAAGTTCCCCGACGGGACTGACGAGCGTCTTCGCGCCAATCGTCGTCGAGGACGACGGTCGTTCGTTGACCACGCACGTCGCGCGGGCCAACGACTGGTGGCGCGGCGCCGACGGCACGGACGTGCTCGTCCTCGTGCTCGCCGCGAGCGCCTACGTATCGCCGTTGTACTACCCGAGCCGCTTCGAGGAACCGGGCGTCGTGCCGACGTGGAACTACGTGGCGGCGGAGATTCGCGGCGTCGTGAGCGTGCACGACGACCCGATCTGGACGCGGGCCCAGGTCGGACGCCAGACCACCCGGTTCGAACTGTCGGCGCCCGAACCCTGGCGGGTCGAGGACGCACCGGGTGAGTACATTGATCGCCAGGTGCGCGCGATCGTCGGTGTCTCGGTTGCGGTCCGCTCTATCGAGGGCAAGGCCAAACTGTCCCAGAACCGTCCTGACGTGGACCACGACGCCGTGCGCGCTGCGCTGGCCGTCGGCTCACTCGCCGACCAACAGGTGGCCCGTCGCATGGGCGATGGCTGAGCGACTCGCCGTTCGTCCGTGTGGGCCCCGCGACGCGGCAACCCTGCGCGCGCTACGCCTGGAGGCGTTGCTCGACACCCCCGAGGCCTTCGGGAGTACCTACGAGGAGGCGAGAACGTACCCGATGCGGCGCTGGGTCGCCATGGCGTCGGACTTCAACTACTACCTCGGCGAGATCGACGGGAAGCCCGCGGGTCTTGCGTCAGGAGGCTGGAACGAGCGCTACCCCGACACCCACTGGCTCTACGGCATGTACGTGACGGACGCGGCCCGGGGCAGCGGCCTCGCCGACCAGCTGGTCGAGACGGTGGTCGCGTGGGCTCGTCGGCTCGGTGCCGATTCGCTCTACCTCCACGTCACGTCATCGGTGACCCGGGCGCATCGCTTCTACACGCGGATGGGCTTCGAACCGACGGGCGAGCAGATTACGATGGACCGAGACCCCTCTATCCAGCTGATCACCATGGTGAAGCATCTTGTCCCTTGACCCCGAGACGTTTCGAGTCGACGTCGTTGCGGCGCGAGAGTTGCACGACGTTCGTCGTCGCGTGCTGCGCGGCGGAGACCCCGCGATCTCGGTTGTCGACCCGCGCGACGACGACGAGTCGACGTTGCACGTGGCCGGCTTCGTCGGGGACCGGGTCGTCGTCACGTCGTCCTACTATCCCTCGACGTCGCCGGTGCACCCCGATCGGGTGACTTATCAGCTGCGGTACATGGCTACCGACTTCGACGTGCAGGGCCTCGGCTACGGCGCCCGGGTGGCGGCGGCGGCCGAAGCGGCCCTGCGCGAACGCGGCGTCGAGGAGCTGTGGGCCAACGGCCGCGATACCGCTCTCGGTTTCTATCGGGCGACGGGCTGGCACACCGTGGCGGGGTCCGAGCACCTCAGTCCCGAGACCCAGCTGCCCCATACGGTGATCTACAAGGACCTGGGCGACCCGACGCCGAGCGAACCCGAGTCCTAGGCGTGCGCCGAACCGCGGTCACCCTCGTCGCGCTGGCCGTACTCGTGACGGTCGCGGTGGCCTATCGGCGTGCGTCCACCACGTCGACGCCGGGGTCGACCCCCGTGCCGACGTCGAGCACGACCTCGACGCTCGCCGTACCCGTCGCGCCGCTCACGGGACTACCCGATCCTGGCGGGCTCGCGCTGCGTCGCCCGGCCTTAACGGTCAAGATAGAGAATACGCCCGAGGCCATGCCCCAGTGGGGGCTCGACCAGGCGGACGTCGTCTACGAAGAGATCGTCAACGGCGGGATCACGCGGCTCGCCGCGGTCTTCAATTCGCAGGCGCCGGCCCAGATCGGGCCCGTTCGCTCGGTGCGACCGACCGACGAGCAGATCGTCTACCCCCTCGGTGGCATCTTCGCCTTCTCCGGTGGCGCGCCCTACGCGCTAGCGGCGATCGCCAAGGCGCCGGTGACCCTGATTCAAGAGTCCAACGCCGGGTCGGCGATGTTTCGAGATCCCCATCGCTTCGCCCCGCACAACTTGTACGCCGTGGGCCCATCGCTCTTCTCGTTCAAGGCGTCGCCGGTCCCCCCGCGACCGCTCTTCGTGTATCGCGCGCCGTCGACGCGCGTAGCTGGTTCAGTGGTCTCCTCGTTCACCGTGCCCTTTCCGAGCATCTACGGGGTGACGTGGACCTGGAATCCCGCGTCGGGTACCTGGGACCGCACGCTCTTTGGCCAGCCGGTGATCACCGGCACCGGCGTGCGCGTCTCGCCGGCGAACGTGATCGTGATGTGGGTCAACTACGTCAATGGCGTGGGGACCTTTACGTCGTACGCCGACCTGCAGGGCTCGGGCCCGGCGGCGCTCTTCAACGACGGGCGCGAGGAGGCGGGCACGTGGTCACGGGGCCCCTCGCTCGCGGATCCGATCACCTACCACGACGCCGCGGGACGGGTGCTCGCGCTCACCCCGGGTCAGACCTGGGTCGAGCTGTTGAACGCCGGTGCCGTACTCACCGTTCATCACTAGGGGCGACCAGCGCCGCCAGTCGCTCGAGGGACGCCTCCATCGAACGGCGGTTACGCTCGGCCCAACCGAGCCAGTCGACGACGACGCCCCAGGGCGGGTCGTAGGTAAACGATTCGGTGACCCGCGTGGCGCCGTCGACCGGCTCGAGTTCGTAACGCCATACGAATCGCGCCGCGTGGTGCCAGGCGATCACCCGACCCTCGTCAAAGGCGGAGACGCGATTGGTCGTGAGGTAGCGCAGACCCATGCGCATCGACATGGCGAACTGCGCGCCGAGGTAGAGCCGCTCGGGCGCCCGCTTCACCGCGACGACCGATCCCGAACCATCGAATTGGGCGTGCCGGCGAGGGTCGGCGAGCACGTCGAAGATCACGTGGGGCGCCGCCGGGATCACCCGGGTAGCGCTGACGGAGCGGTGTGGTCGCATGGGCCTAGCGTAGGGTTAGTTACGAGCAATGGAGGCTGGGTGTACGACGAGCGCGTCATCGTGGGACCGTCGGGTCGCCAACTGCAAGTCGGGACCATCGGGCCGAACGCCGGACGAACCGTCGTCTTTCACCACGGCACGCCCGGCACCGCCTCGCTCGCGGCGATGTTCGTGGACGTCGTCGAGGAGTTCGGGCTCTACCTGGTCAGCGTCTCGAGACCCGGCTACGGCGCGTCGACGCGCAACGAGGGACGCGTCGTCGCCTCGGTGGTCGCCGACGTCGACGCGGCGCTGGACGAACTCGGGCGCGACCGGTACGTCAGCGTTGGCTGGTCGGGCGGCGGACCGCACGCGATCGCCTGCGCCGCCCTCGACCCGCGCTGCACGGCCGCGTGGTCGCTCGCCGGGGTGGCACCGATGGACGTCGATTTTGACTGGACCGAGGGTATGGGACCCGAGAACCTCGAGGAGTTCGCCCTGGCGCGGGCGGGCGGACCGGCCTACGAGGCGTTCATGGCCCAGGCCGCGTCGGCCTTCGGGGCGGCGACCCCGGCAACGGTGGTGTCCCTGTTCGGCGGCCTGCTCGCCGACGTCGACCAACGCGCGCTCGAGCCCGAGGCGACGCGCGCGCTGCTGGCCGCGTCGATGCGCGAGGCCTTTCGTATGGGCTGGCGGGGCTTTTACGACGACGACCGCGCGATGTTTGAGCCGTGGGGATTCGACCTCGGGGCGATTCGCGTGCCCGTGGCCATCTGGTACGCCGGCGAGGACCTGATGGTGCC
>JAKBCI010000134.1 GCA_021807965.1 Actinomycetes bacterium | reverse complement strand
CCCCACCCCGAGCGCGCCATGTCGACGCTGCTCGGCAGCGGGGACGGGCGGATCCTGCTCGCGGGCTTTCTCGGCGCGTACGCCCTAGCGGGCGCGCGAGATGTTGGCGCGCTTTAGCACGTCGGCGCTGACGCCGAGCTCGCGAAAGGCGGCGTACCCGATGGCGTTGCGCTGCGCGTAGGACTTGGCGATCTTCACGAAGGACTTCTCCAGGCCCTCGATGTCGACCCGGCTCGCGAGGCGGTCGCGCTCGGCCACCAGGTCGAAGCGGCGCTGCACGAGCTCGAGGCGACGAATCGGCGTCGCTTCGGCGAGCTCCTTGTCGAGCCGGGTGATCTGCATGTTGATCGACTCCGGCGTGCGCTTGCGGCCCCGCTTGCCCTTGCCGGCGGCGAGCGCGTCGAGGTAGCGGCTCACGATGCGCGACTCGTTGCGACCCTGGGCCAATTTGGCCTTGTGGTCAGCGGTCATGGCGCGCGTAGCGATCTTTTTCGCGGGCGTTTTCTTGGTGGCAGTCGGCATGAGATCTCCGTAGTTTTGTGAAAGCACCAGTGTAAGTGCGTGGCGTAGCCACAGTCTAATAGCAACGTCCACTAGTGAGACTTTTTTAGTGTTCGTAACGTACGTTCTAGTAAATAGTTCCTAGAAATCGGCTGAATTAGAGGGTTTACATCGCTTCAGGTTGGTCAGCACTTCGCCGCGCTGCACACGTAGGAACTGCGTGGTCCGCGAACCCGTCAGCCCCCCATGACGCCGTCATAGCCCGAGTCGCCAAATGAAATTGCTCGAGATTTCTTGCGCCACGGGGCCCAGTCACGTCGACGACCAGTGGGGACGCTGAGGCGATGTCGTAGTTTAGGATCGTGACCGTTCAACCCCTCCACCGCGCTCTCGGGCTCACCGACGACGAGCTCGACGCGATCCGCGCCGTCCTCGGCCGCGAGCCCAACGAGCTCGAGTTGGCCCTCTACGGCGTGATGTGGAGCGAGCACTGCTCCTATAAATCGTCGCGGCTGCACCTGCGGCGCCTGCCCACGACGGCCGACCACGTTCTCGTCGGACCGGGCGAGAACGCGGGCGTCATCGACGCCGGCGACGGGATCGCCGTCGCGATCCGCATCGAGAGTCACAACCACCCCTCGGCGATCGAGCCGTACCAGGGGGCGGCGACGGGCGTCGGCGGCATTCTGCGCGACGTCTTTACCATGGGGGCTCGCCCCCTCGCGGTGATGGACCCGCTCTTCTTCGGCGAGCTCGACGACGCCCGCCAGCGCTGGCTCGTAGAAGGGGTGGTCGCCGGCATCTCGGGCTACGGCAACTCGGTCGGCGTGCCGACCGTGGGTGGCGAACTCACCTTTGATCGCACCTACGCCGGCAATCCGCTGGTCAACGTGCTCTGCGCGGGTGCGCTGCCGGTGGAGCGCCTCGTCCTCGGGATCGCCTCGGGTCCGGGCAACCTCGCCGTGCTGCTCGGCTCGACGACCGGTCGCGACGGCATCGGCGGCGTCTCGGTGCTCGCCTCGGCGGGCTTTTCGCAGGCCGCCCTCGACGACGCGAAGCGGCCGAGCGTCCAGGTCGGCGACCCGTACGAGGAGAAGCGCCTGATCGAGGCCTGCCTCGAGCTGCTCGACCGTGGTCTCGCGGTAGGCATCCAGGACCTCGGCGGCGCCGGTCTGGTCTGCGCAACCAGCGAGACCGCCGCGCGCGGCGGTGTGGGCATGGACGTCGACGTCAACGCCGTGCCGTTGCGCGAAGCCGGCATGGCGCCCTACGAGATCATGACCTCGGAGAGCCAGGAGCGCATGCTCGCCATCGTCACCCCCGAGAACTGGCCGGCGGTGCGCGCGCTGTGCTCGAAGTGGGAGGTGCGCGCGAGCGTCGTCGGCCACGTCGTGGCGGCCGAGACGACGCCGGACGGTCGTCGCGTCGGGATGCTGCGGGTGCGCGACGGCTTCGACGGTCCCGTGCTCGCCGAGGTGCCCGCGGCATCGCTCGCCGACGAGGCGCCCCTCTACGACCGCCCCCGCGAGCGGCCGGCCGACCTCGACGCGGTCTGGGCCGACGAGCCGTCGAACGAGCCGGTGGGGGACCTCGGCGCTGACCTGCTCGACCTCCTGCTCGATCCGGCCTGGGTGTACCGCCAGTACGACTCCCAGCTGTTCTTGAATACCGTGGTCGGTCCGGGGCGCGACGCGGCGCTGCTGCGCCTCGCCGGTCCGGGTCTGCCGACGTCTCGACGCGGCCTCGCGCTCTCGACCGACTCGAACCCGCGTTGGTGCGCTCTCGATCCTCGGCGCGGCGTCGCCCTGACGGTGGCCGAGGGGGTTGCCAATCTCGCCTGCGTCGGGGCGACCGCCAAGGCCGTCGTCAACTGTCTCAACTTCGGCAATCCCGAGCACCCCGTCGTGATGTGGCAGCTCGCCGAGACGGTGGACGGCCTCGCTGAGGCCTGTCGCGCCTTCGACCTGCCGGTCATCGGCGGCAACGTCTCGCTCTACAACGAGAGCGCCGGCGAGGACATCGATCCAACGCCGGTGATTGGCCTGCTCGGTCTGCTCGACGTGCTCGCCGCGCCGCCGCCGGGGTGGGCGTGGCGACCGGGCGACGCCGTGGTGCTGGTCGGGCGGCGAACGGCGACCGGGGACCGCCCCTTTCCCCTGGCCGGCAGTCGCTGGGCGACGCGCCGTGGCCAGCGCGCGGGACGTCCGCCACAGATCGACTACGCGGCGAGTGCGGCCTCGGCGGCCTTCGTCGCCGCCGAGGTGGCGCGGGTCTGTGCCGGGGGGACGGGACCGTCGGCCGTGCACGACGTCGCCGGCGGCGGTCTCGCCGTCGCCCTGGCCGAGATCGCGGCCGCGACCGAGATCGGCGCGCGCGCCGACGGCGTCTCGGACGTCGAGCTCTTCAGCGAGTTCCCCGGCCGCTACCTGCTCGCGACCAGTGACCCCGGCGGCCTGCTCGCCCGCGCGCGCGGCGCGGGGGTGGACGCCGAGGTGCTCGGCGCCGTCGGGGGGAATCGGCTGCGCGTCGGGGGGATCGATCTCGAGGTCGCGATCATCGCTCGCCGGCGCGGCGACGCTCTCGTCGACGCACTCGACCGGCGCTCGTAGCGGCATTGCATTGATTTAACGGCGCGCGTCGACGGCGTCTCGGACGTCGAGCTCTTCAGTGAGTTCCCCGGCCGCTACCTGCTCGCGACCAGTGACCCCGGCGGCCTGCTCGCCCGCGCGCGCGGCGCGATGCGAGCAGCGGCGCGATGATCGAGCTCGGGATCGAGACGTACCTGCGCGATGCGCTGGCCACCCTGCACGCCGACGGGACGACCGACGTCGCCAATTCCAGGACTGTAGAGGCCCTCTCGCCGGCCACGGCCGGTCGCTACGCGGGACCCTAGTCCGACGGGGACTAGGCGAGCGCGTCCTCGTGGGCGCCGCGCAGCTCGTCGAGGACGTGATCGGGCACGCGCAGGTCGCCGGTGCGTCCGAGGCCGAGTTCGATGTCCTGCTTGTAGGAGCCGTGGTAGTCCGAGCCGCCGGTGGGGATCAGGCCGGCGTTGCGGGTCAGGCGCACCATCAGCGAGCGCGTCGCCTCGTCGTTGTTGCCGTAGTAGGCCTCGACGCCGACGACCCCGCGCTCGCGCAGCGAGTCGAGCACGCGCGGCATCGTGCGCTCGGCGTACGAGAGAGGCTGGTCGTCGAGGTAGTTAACGAGCGGGTGGGCGATCGACACGACGACGCCCGAACCGGCCGTGGCCTCGAGGAAGGATTCGATGGACATGCTGCCCTTGGGGATGTAGGCCTGGCCCCCGTCGCCCAGCCAGTCGGTGAAGAGCTGGTTCCAGGTCGACGCCGTTCGCGCCCCGACGATCTCGGGGTGCAGCTCGAACATCGCGCGCGCGAAGTGCGGCCGGCCGACCGAGTGGACGTTGCCGGCCAACGCGGTCAGGTACTCGAGGTCGAGTCGCACGAACCCGCGCTCGCGCAGCACGTCCACGAGGGCGACGTTGCGCACGTCGCGATCGTGGCGCAGCTCGGCGAGACGGGCCTGGACGGGGTGGTTGGGGTCGGTCGGCACGAAGTAGGCGAGCACGTGGACGTTGCGCGGACCGACGGTGCCGTCGTGATGCGACTTCGGGAACTCGTTGTCGCGCAGCGAGACCTCGACGCCCACGACGTAGTCAACGCCCTCGGCGGCGCAGGCCAGCGCCATCTCCTCGTGGCCCGCGGTCGTGTCGTGATCGGTCAGGGCGATGGCGCGCAAGCCCACCGTCCGGGCGCGACGAGCCAGCTCGGCGGGCCGATCGGAGCCGTCCGAGTAGGTCGAATGGGTGTGCAAGTCGATCACGCATGAAGCGTAGCGAGTGCGTCTCGACCGCTCCGATGACTGTGCCAGACTGTCGCCGTGCGTTTCTCGACGACCCGCGTGGTGGGCCACCCGTGAAGGAGGCCTGCGGCGTCGTCGGCATCGTCGCGTCGGGACGCGACGCGGCCTACGCCTGCTACGACGCGCTCTACGCCCTGCAGCACCGCGGACAGGAGTCGGCGGGCATGGCCGCGTTCCACGATCACCAGATCACCGTGGTAAAAGACAACGGGCTCGTCAGCCACGTCTTCGCCGATACGACGTTGCGGGCCCTCGCCGGCGACACGGTCATCGGCCACACCCGCTACTCGACCTCGGGGTCGGCGAACTGGACCGCCGCTCAGCCGGTCTTTCGCTCCGCCGGCGCGTCGGGGTTCGCCCTCGCCCACAACGGCAACCTGACCAACACGGTCGACCTCGCCGCACAGGCCGGACTGCTCGTGACGGCGATGCTGTCGGACTCGGACCTCGTGGCCGAACTCCTCGCGCGCGCGGTGAGTGACGGCGCGACGATCCCCGAGGCGCTGCACGACGTGCTGCGCCGGGCCGAGGGGGCCTTTTCCATGGTGGTGCTCGAGGCCGACGCGATCCACGCGGTGCGTGATCCGCACGGCTTTCGCCCGCTGTGCCTGGGTCGGCTCGGCCCGCCCGAGAGGGCCGACGGGTGGATCGTCGCCTCCGAGACGCCCGCGCTCGACGTGGTGGGCGCGACCTTCGTGCGCGAGGTCGAGCCCGGCGAGATGATCACGATCACCACGGACGGGTTCACGTCGACGAGGCTGCTCGAGCCCGCCGCGGGACCGACGCGGCTGTGCATCTTTGAGTTCGTCTACTTTGCGCGGCCCGACGCGTACCTGATGGGCCACCAGGTCCACTCGGTTCGCCGGCGCATGGGCGAACGGCTCGCGCGCCACGCGCCAGTCGAGGCCGACCTGGTGATGGGGGTGCCCGACTCGGGGGTGCCCGCCGCCGAGGGCTACGCCCAGGCGTCGGGCATTCCCTTCGGCTACGGGCTCGTGAAGAACCGCTACATCGGGCGAACCTTCATCGCGCCGGATCAGGCGCAGCGCACGGCCGGGGTGCGACGCAAGCTCAACCCCCTGCGCGACACCATCGAGGGACAGCGACTGA
>JAKBCI010000133.1 GCA_021807965.1 Actinomycetes bacterium | reverse complement strand
GAGATTGGTCAAGAACACGCCGAGTGCCGCCAGCAGGCTGCCCACGATCATCGGGGTGCGTGAACCGGCACGAGCGACCCACCGCCCGCTGAAGAGCGACGCGATCACCATGCCAGCTAACAGGGGCAGGAAGTCCAGCGCCAACTGGTACGCGCCGACGCCGACGACGACCTCAAGATAGAGCGCCACGAAGAAGAAAATCGAGAAAATTGAGAAATAGCTGGTGAACGCGACGAAGTTGGCGCCCATGAAAATCCGACGTCCAAAGTATCGAAGATTGATCATGGGGTGGCTCGACTTCGATTCGACGACCACGAACCCGGCCAGCGACACCACGCTGATGACGTACAGGGTGATGATCGAAGTCGCGCCGTAGCCCACCGACTCGCCGGCGATAGTCGCGAACGTCGCCGTGGCTAACGCCGTGGCACTCAGTACGAAACCACCAACGTCGAGCCTTGATCGCACTTCCGGCTCGCCGTCGGGCAATGACACGAGCGCGATGATAAACGCGGCACTCCCAAAGAGGACGTTGAACCAGAACAGTGCCCGCCACGACCAGATTCCGACGAGAACGCCACCGATAACCGGACCCGACGCCAACGCCAATCCCGAGACGGCCGCCCACGCGCCGAGTGCCCGAGCACGTCGCTGACGTTCCGGATAGATGTGGCGGATCATCGACAGCGTTCCCGGTTCCGATCCCGCGGCGCCGACGCCCATAATGACGCGCCCGATGATGAGGGCATTGGGATCCTTGGCCAAAGCGCTCACGACCGATCCCGCGCAGAAAATTGCGACGCCAACCAACATCACGGGTTTACGACCCACGAGGTCGCCGAGTGAGCCGCTCACGAGCATCAGGCTCGCGAACGCCAGCGCGTACGCGCCGACGACCCACTGGAGTTGGGGGACGCCAGCGTGCAGTTCGGCCTGCACGTTCGTCAACACGGGGCTGACGACCGTATTGTCGAGGAAGGTCAAAAAGAGAACCGACATCAACGCAACGAAGCTCAAGTGAGACCAGAAGCCGGTCGGCGAGTCGACCACCATCGCGGGTGTGCGTACCACCGCCGACCCCTCACTTGACCACGACATTGACCTCTCCTAGATCCCTTCCACCGTGGCGCGAATCACCGCGATCAGCACGTCCACGCCAACACCTCGCGACCTGCGTTCGCGTCGCCTTCTCGCCACCTCGCCGCTAATCATGACGCCTCCGTCATCGCGTCACTTTGGACGAGCAAAGGTAATGATGGCAGACGCCGTATCACGACCCGAAATGTTGCCGACACTTATCGCGCAGTCCTTCAGATTCTTCACGGTCGTGCCGCAGAATCCTGATCCTTTACCCGTACCGATCTTGCCCGTCACTACCCGTACCTTGGTCGCCGGCAACAAACCCCTGGCGGTGATGGTCACCGCGATTGGATTGTTAGTGTCGCACTGACCCTGACCCTTCGCGCTGGCCATGCACTGCACGATGAACACGGTGTCCTTGGGTTTAAAACCGGCACCGCGAACCGTCACCATCTGACCCTTGTGCAGTGCGGTGGACGGCACAACGACGATGTGCGGTCCCTTGGTCGCACCCGACACAGCCCCCGCACCAGCGCCCACCGCGACCACCAACGCCGCGCCCGACAGCCATCGCCACCATTTTGCGCCACGCATGCGCCCTCCCTTACGAGAGACGAGAGCCGAGGCAACCACCGAACAACGCGTATGTCGTCCAACAGCGCACGTCTTGTTGTTCCCATGGTAGTCACGCCGCCGACGATCAATACACCTATCCACCAGGCTCGAAGGGCCTGTACGGGTCCGAAGCCGCGCTTGGCGTCGTTCGTTTGCGACTCATCGACACGGACTGCCACGTTTACACTGGGCAGAGGCCAAATTGAGACGGTCGTCTCGCGGCAAGGACGTGTCCAGATGAATGAGGCCGCCCTCGATTCCAACGCACGATGGCCGTGGCTCATTCAAGGCGGCATGGGCATCTCGATATCTGATTGGCGGCTTGCTCGCGTAGTCGCGCGAGCCGGTCAGTTGGGCGTGGTGTCGGGAACGGCGATCGACGCCGTCTTTGTTCGCCGACTTCAGAAATACGGGATGGACGAGCGTCTGCACGCCGTCCTCGCACGGTTTCCGGTGCCTGCGATCGTCGACGACGTACTTCGTCAGTTCAACACGGCACGTCGTCGCGCGACCGGCGCCTATCGCTCACCGACCATGCTGACGCACGAGTCCACGCAACGATCGGTCGACCTCCTCGTGCTAGCGGCCTTTGCCGAGGTGGCAATGGCCAAATCGGGACACGCCGGCCTCGTGGGGATCAACCTCTTGACTAAGGTCCAGCTGCCCACCGTGGCGCTCCTGTGTGGCGCCATGATCGCGGGCGTCGACTTCGTGCTCATGGGTGCGGGTGTTCCGACTCATATACCCGGAATACTCGAACGTCTTCGCCAGGGCCTCAACGTGTGTACTCCACTCGAGATGACCAATGCGACGCCGAAAGAAGCGCCGGTCGTACACTTTGATCCAACGACGTACCTCGACGGGGCGCCGCGCCTAACCCGCCCCCGATTTTTGGGCATTATTTCTTCGAATGTTTTGGCGTCGGCGTTACTTAAACGAAGTGACGGTCCAGTCGATGGCTTCGTGGTGGAACGTCCCGTTGCCGGGGGCCATAACGCCCCGCCCCGCGGTCCCTTGGAGCTTGATGAGGACGAGGCGCCGATTTACGGCCCTCGTGACGAGGTGAACTATGCGTCGCTCGCCGCACTCGGTCGCCCATTTTGGATCGCTGGCGGCATCACGTCGCCCGCCCACGTTCGCGCAGCGTTGAACGTCGGTGCGACCGGTGTGCAAGTTGGAACGCTCTTCGCCTACTGTGACGAATCTGGCATGGACCCCGCCCTGCGCCAACGGGTACTCGCGGCCGTGACGAAGGGACCGGTTGACGTGCGAACCTCCGTTCGCGCATCGTCGACGGGCTACCCATTCAAGGTGGTATCGGTCGCGGGATCGATTGGGGACCCTTCGGTGTACGCGCAACGCACGCGACGGTGCGACCTTGGCTACCTTCGCGAAGCATTCCTGGCGTCAGACGGCACGATCGGGTACCGCTGCGCAGCCGAGCCCGTTGAAGCGTACGTGCGAAAAGGTGGAGACGAAAGCCGCACCGTTGACGCAACCTGCCTTTGCAACGGCTTGATGGCTGCGTGCGGACTAGGGCAAATTCGCGCAAACGGCGACGTCGAGCCGCCGATCATTACGAGCGGCGATTGTCTCAACGAGATCCGTTCGCTCGCCGACGGGCGCGCGCACTACCGCGCCATTGACGTCATCAAACACTTACGGACTGGACTCGACCCGGGAGCGGTGGCGTCTCAATCCGGGAACTCCCATACTGGCGAGCGTTCCCCTAGAACCCAAAACGCACGGACACCGCAATGACCGCAACGCATCTCGTGTTCGACTGTTCGCACAGCGACGAGCAAGTGCGCGTATCACCGATCCGATTGACCGCGCCCCCATTCGACCCGTCGACTCACCCTCGCCGCCAGTGCGCTAACGCGGCCTAGGAATCGAGCACGCCAACCATACCCGCCGAAGGTCGGCGAGCACGAGTTCAATTAACTAGTTGATCAGCCAACGACGGGCGTCAGGCCGTACCGCGAGCGTCAGATTCGCAACGCCGCGCCAACCTCAAATAACGCGGACGTTCTGCGCTTCCTCACCCTTTTTACCGGGTGCGGCATCGAATTCGACGCGCTGACCCTCTTCGAGACTCTTGTAGCCGTCGCCTTGGATGTTGGAAAAATGCACGAAAACGTCGTCACCTTGCTCACGCGAAATGAAGCCAAATCCCTTTTCGGCATTGAAAAACTTAACTGTACCTTGTGCCACGAATACTCAATTCTCGCTGCGTCGAACCGACCTTTTCGATTCGATCGCTGCAGGCACACTAGTCGATCCAGTGTGTGTCAAATCGCTGCTTTCGATTTTCTCGTCGCTCGCGCACCGTCACGGCACGAAAGCGAGCTCGACGCACTCAAGTCGACGAACGGCGACGAACATCGACTCGATGGGACCTACGACGACCGTACCGCAGTTGCCCGATCCCGTAGGGCCAGTTACTCGGTGCAGGAATCTCGTGCACCGAAACCTTCGGAGGTGCGGGACCCACACGGGAGGTGACTGCGGTGATGTGCGGGGACGTAAGCGAGTCCTGGAAATTCTTCCCCTCAAAGTGCACACCGAATGCTGCTTCACGATTCACGAGCGCGTCATCCACGGCGTCTCCTTGGCTGACCACGTCAACACCAAGGCGTTTCGCCAGTGACTGCGGCTGTGAACCACGACGACGAATTATGCCAGCGACCAATGTTTTCAGACTCGGCTGCAGTTCTGCCGCAGCTCCGATTCATGGTGGAGGTAACGGGACATTGTTCGAAACCCTCCGGTCCACGGAGAGCGCATCGCCACCTTGTGGCATTCACGTGCTACACTTATGGCATGAGTCGAATCAGAGTTAGTACGACCGTTGACAAGGAGCTATTGACGGCAGCGCGGAGGATCGAGAACGTGCCGGATTCGAAGCTTCTCGACATCTCGCTGCGCGCCCTCTTGTTGGAGCACCGAGCGGCCGAGATCGATGCGATGTACCGAGCCTACGATGAGCAACCGCTTTGCGAGGGCGATGAGTGGGGCGACCTGTCCACCTGGCACGAGGCAGCTGACGCGAGTCACACATGACGGAGCGCGGCGAGGTGTGGTGGTGCGAGCTACCGGCAGTCCCCCGACGACCGGTCGTCGTGTTGTCCCGATCGGCCGCGCTGGAACGGCGTCGCCGAGCGATTGTGGCGCCGTGCACCACGCGCGTGCGCGGACTTCCCTCTGAGGTGGCGCTAGAGCCCGGTGACGATCCTGTCCCGAAGGCGTGCGTAGTCAACATGGACTCGGTGGAGTCAGTTCCCACCGCTCTTCTCATCGAGCGGATCGGACGCCTCTCGGGCGCACGAATGCATCAGGTGTGCGAGGCGCTGGCCGTGGCTGTCGATTGCCCTTAACCGGAGCACTCGAATCAAGACTTGTCCGAAGCTTTCTTCGCCATGGGGGATGGCGCGTTCGAGCGCTCGAATACTCGGCCGGAAAATCCACCTTCAGTGGTGCCCCGATTAGCGGCACTTCGGATTTCAGCGGGGTGAGCCGCTTGCGAAAGTTAGCTCTCGATGGTAGCTGGACCAGAATGTGCTCGTTGATCCGGCCATCTGGGGCACTCCGGTATGGCGATCTGTTGTGTCAGTTTAGGTTGACACAACGATAGTGTCAACCTAAACTGACAGGCATGGACATCGAGAACTTCAGCGTGAATCTCTCGTCGGATGATCCGGCAATTGGGCTTCGCGCCTCGTTGGCGCTCCATCGCCTGGCTGAGAGAGTCGAAGCGCACCACGTCGCGTCGGCCCGGGAAAAGGGCTGGTCGTGGCAGCAGATCGGAGACGCCTTGGGCGTCA
>JAKBCI010000132.1 GCA_021807965.1 Actinomycetes bacterium | reverse complement strand
GTCAACCTGCCGCTCGCCATGGCGCTCTTCGTGATCGTGTGGGTGCACATTGAGTCGTTTCGCGCGCGAGGCTTTCGCGGCTACTTTCGCCACTACGGCCAGCCCTATCTGGCGCTCGCCCCGATCAACGTGATCGAAGAGATCACCAAGCCGATCACGCTGACCTTCCGACTCTTCGGCAACCTCTTCTCGGGCGGCCTCTTCGTCGTCGTGCTGACGACGCTGCTGCCCATCTACATCAGCCCGCCCTTCGAGATCGGCTGGAAACTCTTTGACACCGGCCTGCTCGGAGCCATTCAGGCCTTCATCTTCATGCTCTTGACGATTCTCTACTTCGGCATGGCGACCAGCCACGACGAGGTACCGGGCGTCGAGGTCTCACACTAAACCCAACCCAGGAGGAAAGAAATAATGGCAAACACAGACTCCGTGGCGTCCGCGGTACGCGTCGCCGGCGCTCTCGTCGGCGGTGGTCTCGCGCTCGGCGGCGGCGCGATTGGCGCGGCGATCGGCGACGGCCTCGCCGGCAGCCAGACCATCGCGGCCATTGCCCGCCAGCCCGAGATCGAGAACAAGGCTCGCCAGTACTTCTTCTTGACCGTCGGTCTGGTCGAGGCGATGTACTTCATCAACCTGCTGTTCATGGTGGTCTTCGTCTACGTCTTCAAGAAGCAGTAGTCACGGCGCGGGTCGCCTTCGCGATGACCCGCGCGTTCACCCACAACGCAAAGTAGGACTCTCGAGATGATTGGCGTATCAATCTTCCTTCTCCCCAACGGCACGTTCTTCGTCGAACTGCTGGTGTTCGTGGCGATCCTCGCCATCATGGCCAAGTTCGTGCTGCCCCCGCTCAACAAGGCGATGGAGGCGCGCCAGGAGAAGATTCGGGCATCCCTGGAAGCGGCGGACCAGGCGCGAGCCGAGGTTGCCGCGGCGGGCGACGAGCGAGCCCAGGTGCTCGCCCAGGCCCGCGACCAGGCCCGCGACATCGTTGCCGCCGCCCAGTCGCTGGCCGAACAGGTGAAGAGCGAGGCCGGGGGCCGTGGTCAGGCCGAATACGAGCGGATCGTCGAGTCGGCGCACGACGAGGTCGCCATGGCTCGACAGCGAGCGATCGAAGAGGCGTCGGCGCGCATCGGGGAGATCGTCTTCGAACTCGTCAACAAGATTGTGGGACGAGAGGTCGACCAGAGCACCCACGACGACCTCATCCGTGAAGCGGTGGCCGCGTTGACGGCCGAAGCACAACGGGGAACGAGCCGCTAACGATGCTCGCGAAGCTCGAAGGTTACGCCGCCGCCCTCCTGGGTTCGTTGGACGCGGCCGAGCTCGCCACGGTGGCGAGCGACCTGCGGTCGCTCGAACAGACCGTGCTCGCGCGCAGCGACCTTCGCGCGGTGCTGGCCGACACGTCCATCGCCGGCGTCGTGCGTGGCGCCGTGCTGCGCGAGCTGCTGGCTGGCAAGATCGACGCCGTCGCCGAGCGACTCGCGGTCTTTGGCGCCACCGTGTCGCCGGCCCAAGAAGTCGCTCGAGCGCTCGGCGAGCTCGCGCAGTACGCGCATCACCTGTTGGACGACGGGGTCGTTGAACCGCCGGGACTCGGCTTGCTCGAGGCGCGCTCGCGGGTCGGCGGCTTTGCCGACGCCGTCCTCGAGGATCTGGCGACGTCGGACTTCGCCGCGATCGAGCACGAACTCTTCACGTGGGCGCGCACGATCGAGTCGAGTGACGCGCTGCGACGCCTGCTGGTCGACCGAGATGCCCCACTCGAGTCGCGCCTCGGCACGACGGCGCAACTGCTCGCCCACCGGGTGAGCCCGGCCACGCTGCGACTGGCCGAGTACGTCATCGTCGGCGGGCGCCCCCGCGACGTGGTGGGCACCATCGACTTCGTCATTGACCACGTAGCCGCCGCGCGAAGCTGGCGCGTGGCGCGCGTGCACAGCGCGCGGCCCCTCGACGAGCCAACCCAAGAGGCGCTCGCGCGCTCGCTGCGAGCCCTGACCGGTGGACCGGTGGAGCTGCAGGTCGCCGAGTCGCCCGAGCTGCTGGGCGGCGTCCTCGTCGAGGTTGGCGACCTTCGTCTCGACGCGACGACGCGCGGACGCTTGCAGACGCTTCGCGATACCGTCGCGACCGGCCACTTCTACGAATCCGCTATGAATCGCAACGACTAGGAAAAGGAAACTGATGACTGAGCTCACCATTAGTGCTGATGAGATCACCGAGGCCCTACGCGCGCACGTCGCCGAGTTCAACCCGGCCATCGGCGCGGAGCAAGTTGGCCGGGTTGTCGAGGTGGGCGACGGCATCGCACGAGTGTCGGGCCTGCCGTCGGCGAAGGTCAACGAGCTGCTCGAGTTCCAAGACGGCACCGTGGGACTGGCGATGAACCTCGACGAGGAGACTATCGGGGCGGTGGTGCTCGGTTCGGTGGACGGCATCGAAGAGGAGCAGATCGTGCGAGCGACGGGTCGAATCCTGTCGATGCCGGTCGGCGACGCGCTGCTCGGCCGCGTCGTGAACGCCCTCGGCGAGCCGATCGACGGCCGCGGCCCCCTGGCGAATCCGCAGTCCCGCCGCATGGAGGTCCAGGCGCCGGGCATCATTGGTCGCCAGCCGGTCAGCGAGCCACTGCAGACTGGCATCAAGGCGATCGACGCGATGACCCCGATTGGCCGTGGTCAGCGCGAGTTGATCATCGGCGACCGCAAGACGGGCAAGACCACGGTCGCCATCGACACGATCTTGAACCAGAAGGGTCAGGGCGTGAAGTGCATCTACGTGGCGATCGGTCAGAAGAACTCGTCGGTCGCCCAGACCGTGAAGACCCTCGAGGATCGCGGCGCGCTCGACTACACCGTGGTCGTCGTGGCCTCGGCCGGCGACCCCGCGCCGTTCAAGTTCCTCGCCCCCTACGCCGGTTGCGCGATTGGCCAGCAGTGGATGGACGCCGGCGAACACGCGCTCGTCGTCTACGACGACCTCTCCAAGCAGGCCGAGGCCTACCGGCAGATCTCGCTGCTCTTGCGCCGACCCCCGGGTCGCGAGGCCTACCCCGGCGACGTGTTCTACCTGCACTCGCGGCTGCTCGAACGCGCGGCGAAGCTCTCGGACGAGCGTGGCGGCGGTTCGCTGACCGCGCTGCCGATCATCGAGACCAAGGCCGGCGATATCTCCGCCTACATCCCGACGAACGTGATCTCCATCACCGACGGCCAGGTGTTCTTGGAGTCGGACCTCTTCTACTCGGGGGTTCGCCCGGCGATCAACGTCGGCAACTCGGTGTCGCGAGTCGGCGGCGCGGCGCAGATCAAGGCGATGAAGTCCGTGGCCGGAACGCTCAAGATCGACCTCGCCCAGTTCCGCGACCTCGAGTCGTTCGCGACGTTCGGGTCCGAACTCGACAAGTCATCCCAGGCCCAGTTGGATCGCGGCTATCGCCTCACCGAGCTGCTGAAGCAGGGGCTCAACGCGCCGGTGCCGGTGGAGGAGCAGGTCATGGTGATCTACGCCGGAACCCGGGGCTGGCTCGACACGATCCCGGTCGAGGACGTGCGCCGCTTCGAGTCCGAGCTGCTCGCCACGTTCCGCGCCAAGCACGCCGATCTGCTCGATCAGGTGCGCACGGCCGGAACGCTGCCCGATACCGACGCGATCGACGCCGCGATGCGTGACTTCGTCGCCAACTTCGCCGTCAGCAACTAGGTCGCGAGCCGAGAGGAGGAATCATGGCCGGTGGACAAGAACGCCTCCTTCGCCGTCGCATCAAGACAGTCGTCGCCACGCGCAAGATCACCAAGGCGATGGAGTTGATCGCCGCGTCCCAGATCACGCGGAGCCAGGCCCGCATCATCGCGAACCGTCCGTTTCGTGACGGCATGCGGCGCATCATTATCGAGGCCGCCCAGGGAGACCCGGCCGCGGCCCAGCGACTCCTCGCCATACCCGAGCGCGTCGACGCCGCGCTCGTGCTGGTCATCGCGGGCGACCGAGGGCTCTCGGGCGCCTACAACTCGTCGGTCATGCGCGCGGGCGAGCGACTGGTTACGTCGCTGCGCGCGAAGGGAGCGGCGGTGCGCCTCAGCGTGGTCGGCAAGAAGGCGGCGCCGTACTTCCGCTTTCGGGGCCTGGAGGTCGAACGCAGCTTCGTTGGTTTCGCCGATCGACCGGCCTTCGCCGACGCCCGCGCGATCGCGGCCTTCGTCGCGTCGCCCTTCGTTGACGGCGAGGTGCAGCAGGTCTTCCTCGTCTCGACGCGCTTCCACTCGGCGGGCTCACAGAGCGTCGAGGTGGAGCAGCTGTTGCCGCTGAGCGCTCCCGAGGCGGCGCCGATCGCGCCCGCGGCGCTGAAGGGCTACACCGAATTCGAGCCCGAAGTCGAACAGCTGCTGACGTCGCTCGCGCCGCGCGCCCTGGAGAGCGAGATCTTCAGCGCCCTGCTGGAGGGTGCGGCGTCGTTCCACACCTCCCAACAGCGGGCGATGGCCGCCGCCACCGACAACGCTGACGAGCTCAGTCAGAACCTGACGCGCATCATGAACCGAGCCCGACAGGACTCGATCACCACCGAAATCATGGAAATCGTGGGCGGCGCCGAAGCGCTCCGCTCGAGAAAGTGAGAGACCAATGACCATGGCCCCCGAACAGATCGCGCTCGAGACGGGTCGCGTGGTGGCGATCGCCGGACCGGTCGTCGACGTCGAGTTTCCGCCGCACTCGTTGCCCGAGATTAACCACGCCGTCGAGATGGACATCGTGCTCGAAGGCGAGACGATCACCGTCGTGGCCGAGGTGGCCCAGCAGATCGGCGAGGGCCGGGTGCGCTGCGTCTGCATGAAGCCGACCGACGGACTCGTGCGCGGCGCGGTCGTGCGCCAGACGGGGCGCGGCATCACCGTGCCGGTGGGCGACGCGGTGCTCGGCCACGTCTTCAACGTCATCGGTCAGCCGCTGGACACCGACGACATCGGCGCCGCCGAAGACCACTGGGAGATCCACCGCAGCGCGCCCGCCTTCGACGAGCTCGAGCCCCACGCGACGATGTTCGAGACGGGCATCAAGGTCGTCGACCTGCTTGCGCCGTACGTGCAGGGTGGCAAGATCGGGCTGTTCGGCGGGGCCGGCGTCGGCAAGACGGTCTTGATCATGGAGATGATCCGTCGCGTGGCTGAGCAGCACGACGGCGCGTCGGTCTTCGCCGGCGTGGGGGAGCGCACGCGCGAGGGTACGGACCTCCTGCTCGAGATGCGCGAGTCGGGCGTGATCGAAAAGACCGCACTGGTCTACGGTCAGATGGACGAGCCGCCGGGGGTTCGCCTGCGCGTGGCGCTCGCGGCCCTGACGATGGCCGAGTACTTCCGCGACGTGAAAAACCAGGACGTGCTGCTGTTCATTGACAACATCTTTCGCTTCGTGCAGGCCGGCTCCGAAGTGTCGACCCTGCTCGGACGCATGCCGAGCGCGGTGGGCTACCAGCCGACGCTGGCCGACGAGATGGGCGAACTCCAAGAGCGCATCAC
>JAKBCI010000131.1 GCA_021807965.1 Actinomycetes bacterium | reverse complement strand
GCACCACCGGGCTCAACGATAATGAAGTTGGCGTGCTTGTCGCTCACGACCGCGCTTCGGCATCGCAGGCCCTTGCAGCCGGCTTCCTCGATCAGGCGCCCCGCAGAATCGCCGACGGGGTTGCGAAAGACGCTTCCGGCGTTGGCCCCGCCGGGCTGGTTACGTCGGCGCCACCGCACGATCTCACCGATCCGGCGCTGCGCCGCGGCGGCCTCGCCCCGGGCCAAGCGCAACGTCGCGCCGAGCACCAGATCGTGGTCGCCGATGGCGCTGTGGCGATAGGAGAGTTCGAGTTCGGTTCGGCTCCACGTCCGCCACGTATCACCGGTCCAGACTTGGGCGCTCACCACACTGGACGCCATGTCCGAACCGTGTCCACCGGCGTTCATCGCCACCGCGCCGCCGACGCTTCCCGGCACACCCACCGCCCACTCAAAACCACACACCCCGTCGGCGGCCAAGCGACGAGCCACCACCGGAAGAGTCCCACCGCCGCCAGCCACGACCTCCACATCATCGGCGACGTCGCGCCACGTGAGTTGAGCGAGTTGATCATCGAGTGTCACCGCCACGAGCGGCTGCTCGCCGTCGGCAATGAGCAGGTTCGACCCCTTGCCAATCACGAGCATGTCCAACTCCGTCTCGTCAATCAGGGGAAGCAGTTCACCGACGTCGGCCATAGTCCGCAAGGTGATGAGGGCCCGCGCTGAGCCGCCGACGCGATACGTCGTCAGCCGCCCGAGGTCGGCGTGCTCAACCACGCGGCTCCCGCCGACGCGAACGAGGTCCGCCACGCTCACGATTCGAGACCACCCGGCAGCAGGGTCGCGATGCGCCCGACGTCACCGGCCCCCAGTAACACAATTGCCTCGGTGGGCGTCGCATCGATGAGGAGCTGGACCACGTCGGCGAACGTCGCCGCGTACTGCACGCTGCGCGAGGTTGAGACGGCCCGCGCGATCAACTCGCCCGTTACTCCGAGGGGGTTCGGCTCACCAGCGCGGTAGATGTCCGTCACAATGACCACGTCGGCGTCGTCGAACGCGCCGCCAAACGTCGAAGCCAGCGCACTAGTCCTAGTCACGCGGTGCGGTTGAAAGACCGCTGTCACGTGCTGATACCCCGCCGACCTCGCAGCCGCCAGCGTTGCGCTAACTTCGCCGGGTAGGTGCGCGTAGTCCTCGTACACGTCAGCGCCGCGCCATCGACCACGAAGCTCGAATCGGCGCGGTGCGCCGCGAAACGTAGCCAGGCCCCGCGCAATCGACACCGCGTCGATTCCTAGTTCGACGGCGAGCGTCGCCACGACGGCGGCGTTCGCCACGTTGTGAGCCCCCGTGACGCCGAGTTCAATTTCAAGGTGCGAGCCGTCACTGTCGAGCCTGAAGTACGCAGAGCGTCGTGAGAATTTCTCGCCGCTGACCAGTACATTCGCATCGGCACGCCCCACCGTGACGATGGCGCGATGGGCTCGTCCCACCAACCGTCGCGCCCCATCATCGTCGCTCCACGCAACGACCGGCCCCGTCGTACGATCGAGAAGATTCACGAAGGCCCCCTCGAGGGCGTCGCGAGTGCGGTAGTAGTCCAAGTGGTCCGACTCGACGTTCAACAGCCCGAGCGACGATGGAACGAGCTCCTCGAACGTTCCAAAACTCTCATCAACTTCCAGGACTAATTCGCGCGATCCCCAGTGGCCGTTCGCGCCCACGCCCAGCACGGGTGCCCCGAGCAGCCACGATGGATCGCGTTGCGCCGCCACGAACACGTGCACCATCATCGACGTCGCCGTCGTCTTGCCGTGGGTTCCCGTCAGTCCAACAACCGACTGCTCGTGCGCCAGCGCCGCGAGCACCCGAGACCGTGACATCAGCTCGGCGCCTCGTCGGCTAGCCGCTCGCAACTCAACGTTGTCCGACGAGACGGCCGGCGACCATAGAACGATCGCGGCCCCATCCACGTGACCGCCGTCGTGGCCGACGGCGGTCGCTACGCCCGACGCCGCGAGGTCCGCGAGCACCGTCGAGTCCTGCTCATCTGATCCACTGACCACGCACCCTCGCTCGACAAGCAGCCTCGCCAGGCCGCTCATCCCGGCACCACCAACGCCGACGATATGCACGTGCAGCCCCGGTTCAAACGTCATGGCGCCAACTTGCCAACAACCGTGACCTCACGAGCAATGGCTGACGCCGCGTCGGGGCGACCGAGTGAACGCACGGCCTCGACGTACCCAGCCCGACGCGCCGGCTCGAGAAGGCGACCCAGTGCCTCGTCTAGGTTGAGTGCGTCGCACCGCTCATCGGAGACAATGATGGCGGCGCCAACGCGCTCGAGTACATTCGCGTTGCTCAGCTGATGGTTCCCGGGCGAACCCGGCAGCGGAACCAGCACCGCCGGCACGCCGACGACGGCCAGTTCGGCGATCGTGTTGGCCCCTGCCCGACACACCGCGACGTCGGCAACCGCCCACAAGGGGGCCATCGCCGCAAAGTCGATGATTCGGTAGTCGAGTCCACTCGTCGGCGGCCGATGCTCGCGAATGCGTGGGGCGTCGCGGCGGCCAGTGACGTGGATAATCGTCCGGTCGCTACGGCCAGCCCACAGGCGAGCGAGCTCACTGACCGCGTCGTTCACGCGCGCCGAACCGAGCGAACCGGTCATGACCACGATGACCTCACGCTGAGGCTCGATCGGCGGCGAAAACGCGGCACGAGCAAGAGCTCGCGCAGTGTCGCTGCGATCAATCGCCACCACCTCTGAACGCACGGGAACCCCGGTAACGACGTCGCGTGCACCCGCCGGCCCGAAGGCCAAGCACCGGCGCCAAACGCGCGCGGCCAAGATTCGGTGCACTGCTCCCGGAACTGCGTCGAGTTCCACGAAAACCAGCGGTCGGCGCCACAGAATCGCCGCCGCGACGGCCGGAGCGGCGGCGTAACCGCCAAAGGAGACGACCACTGACGGACGCCACCGTCCAATTCGAAGTAGTGCCACCACTAGGGCCGCTGCGAGACCCGCGAGCGCTCCGGCGTTCGCCGCCACGGCGTCCAGCCGCCACGATCGCCGAAAACCTCGCCCGGGCAGCCGGGTAAGGCGGTACGGGCTGCCGTGCAGTAAACGCAGCTCCTGACCCCGCCTGCTGCCAACCATCCGAATCCGCGACACGGGAATCCCACTCGCCGCCAACTGGTCAGCGACCGCGATCATCGGAAAGATATGTCCCCCGGTCCCGCCCCCGGTCAGGACGACGGGTCCTCCCATCACTCGTACCCGCGCGGAGCGCGTACCCGTTCTTCGCCGTACCGCGACGGTCCGCGTCGAGGGCCGGTGCTGCTCTGGGTGCTCTCACCGCGAAGAGGCCGGGGCACTCGGTGGCGAATGGTTCGATCTCCGGACTCACTGTGATCGTGACCGATGTTGTACAGCAGGCCAATCGCGAAGAGCTCGCTGATCAACGCGGTGCCGCCGTATGAAAAGAACGGCAACGGTACTCCCGTCACCGCCCAGGCACCCACGACGGACGCGATGTTAATGACCGCCTCCAACATGATCCACACCGTGATACCCACCGCTACGAGCCGATAGGTGGCGTTCGCTGACGACTGAGCTACCCGAGTTGCGCTGAACAAGAACCAGATGAAGAGCCCGACGATCGTGAGAGTGCCAATCAGTCCCAACTCCTCGCCGATGATGGTGAAGATAAAGTCGGTGTGGGGGTTTGGCAGAAGCCCCCACTTCTCGCGACTGTGGCCGAGACCTAGTCCCGTCAACCCTCCGGCGCCGAGCCCGATTTTGGACTGTAGAAGTTGGTACCCGCTCCCCTGAAGGTTTTGATTCGGGTGCAGGAACGATAGAAAACGCTGCGCCGAGTACGGCTTGACGATCATGAATCCACCGAACGCCAGAATGCCGAGGCCGACGATACGGATGAGCAGTTGTCGCGGTAGGCCCGCGATCGCGAGCATCGTGATCGCGATGGCCGCTACCACTGACGACGTACCGATGTCGGGTTCGATGACGATCAACGCCGCTCCAGCGACTACTGGCACCGACCAGAGGGCTAAGGGACGCCAGTCTCCGAGTTCCTCGTGGTGATGTTCAATGAGCCACGCGATGTACAAGATGGTAACCAGCTTGAACAACTCCGACGGCTGCAAGTAGATGACGTGAAGATTGAGCCAGCGTTTGCCACCGTTCGCGCTAACGCCGATCGCCTTGACGGCGAGCAGCAACACCAGCCCGCCCATCATGGCGAGTGGTGCACGACGAACAACCCAGTCCAGGCGGATCCTCGCGGCTACGTAGAGTGCGAACAGGCCGAAACCGAGGTACACGAGATCGTGCACGGCAATGCTCCAACTAGACCCCCCGTTGGCCGCTGCTTGCCCTTCGCTGGCCGACGCCACGGCTACCGTGCCGTACGTCACCATAATCATCGTCACGAGCAACAGTGATCGGGCCGCGTGGTTGCCTCGCGGCCACGGTCCAAAGAGGCGACCAGATCGAGACTGCGACATCAAACCACCTTCGCAATCTTGAGAAAGTCACCATAGAAGATGCCGAGAGCCAGAGCCGACAGCAGTCCAGACAGTATCCAGAAACGGATAATCACCGTCGTCTCAGGCCAACCCCGAAGTTCGAAATGGTGATGGAATGGCGCCATTCGAAAGATTCGGCGTCCGAACAGGCGGAAACTGAGAACCTGCAGAATCACCGAAGCAGTCTCTGCGACAAACAGTCCCCCCAAAATGATGAGCAGCAGATCGAGATTCATTAAGAGACAGAGCGCGCCGAGACCAGTACCGATGGCCAGCGAACCAGTGTCTCCCATGATGATCCGCGCCGGTGCCGCGTTCCACCACAGGAATCCCAGACACGCTCCGACCAACCCAACCGCCACGAGGCCGAGATCGAGCGCACTGTGCAAGTGGTAAATCGAAAAATGCCGAAACTGCCAGTAACCGATAATCGAGAGCACGGCAAACGCGAAGGTTGCCGCTCCACCGGCGAGGCCATCGAGGCCGTCGGTCAAGTTCACGGCATTCGACGTGGCCACGATCACGAAGACCGCCAAGACCATCCACCCAACGGCACTGAGGTTCCAGCCGGGTAGCGAGAACCGCGTGAACGAGAGGTCCGTCGACGTTTTCACCCAATAAATCGCAAGAACTGCGAACGCCGCGGCAATCAGTAACTGTCCGACCAGCTTTCCCCGCTTGTCCAGACCAAGGTTGCGGGCGTTGCGAATCGCTAAGTAATCGTCGACGAAGCCCAGGATTCCCGACGCTACCGTCACCGAAATCGCCAGGCCGCCCGCACGCGTGAAGTCGATCGACGTGCCCGCGTGACCCATAACGTAGCCAACCACCGCGGCGAGCACTATGACAACGCCACCCATCGTCGGCGTACCGGCCTTCGCGAAGTGCGACGGCGGTCCATCAACACGAATCTGTTGGCCCATCGACCGTCGTCGCACAAACCTGATCCATAGAGGCGTAACGAGCAGCGCGACTAAGAAGGCGACGCCCCC